>NZ_JBLRDT010000099.1:0-9891 GCF_057512245.1 Gryllotalpicola sp. CP2-P1 | reverse complement strand
GGCGTAAGGAGCGCAGGCGGCTACGCCGCGACGGGCGCGACGGGACGGTCCGGCTCGTCGAGCCGCCAGGCCGTCTCGGGCAGGGCCGCGACGAGCGTGACGCGCACCATGCCGTGGCGCACAGCGGGCGCGCTCTCGAAACCGAGCCGCGTGCCATGGGGAAGCGTCACCAGGCCGAAGCCGCGCGCATCGTCGATCGGCGCGAAGGGCAGCGGGCCGCTGACGGCGACGCGCAGCCCGCGGCTCGGGCGCCCGGCGAGGAGCACGCCGTCGATCTCGTGAGCGAGCAGAGGCTCGGCGCCGAGCAGCCGCGCCGCGGGCAGCACGAGCTCGTAGCGGATCGCACCGTCGACGACGCGGCGCACGCACGCGAAGGCACTGCGCAGCTGCGCTTCGCGCCCGACGGTCGTCACGCGTTCACGGTAGGCGCACGGTGCAACAGCGCGGCACTCCCCAGTGCGGGTGGTCCACCGCGGGCCGGCCCCACGCGCTCTGTAACCCGCAGGAAACTCGCGCAGACGTAGCGTGGAAGCGCTCGAGTTCAACAGGACAGCGAGGCCGTGCGGCCGGGAAAGCGGACACCTCCGAGCGTCATCGTCACGCCCTGCCGAAGGAGAACCATCATGAGCGAGTTCCACGTCCCCGTCGTCGACATCAGCCCCTACGTCGCGGGCGGTACTGCCGCCGAGAGGGCCGCCGTCGCCGCGGCCGTCGATGCGGCGTGCCGCGAGGTCGGCTTCATCCAGATCACCGGCCACGGCGTCGCCCCTGCGGCCGCCGCGGGCCTCGCCGGCGCGATCGACGACTTCTTCGCGCTGCCGCTCGAGACCAAGAAGCGCTGGCTGCGCCCCGCCGCGGAGAACCGCGGTTACACCGCCCCCAAGTCGGAGACGCTGGCGCTCAGCCTCGGCGTGCAGTCCGAGACGCGCATGAAGGACTTCTTCGAGGCCTTCAACGTCGGCTCTGCGGCGTCCGACTATCCCGAGGCGACACTGCTGGCGGAGCACTACGCCGAGAACACGTGGCCAGAGGTCGACGGCTTCCGCGATCGCATCGACGCCTGGCGCACCGAGGCCGGGCGCGTCGCCCGGACCATGGTCGGCATCTTCGAGGACGCGCTCGAGCTCGCCCCCGGCACGATCGCGGGTCTCGCCCGGCATCCCATCGAAGTGCTGCGCATGAACAACTACGCCCTGCCCGACGGCACGACGGTCGAGCTCGACGAGGACTTCATCGGAATGGGCGAGCACACCGACTACGGCATCGTGACGATTCTGTGGGCCGACCGCGCCAAGGGCCTGCAGGTGCTGCACGGGGGCGAGTGGCACGACGTCAGCCCGGCCGACGGCGCGCTGCTCATCAACCTCGGCGATCTCACCACTCGCCTCACGAACGAGCAGTGGCTCTCGACGCTGCACCGCGTGAAGCCGCCGATCCACGTGGTGGACGGCATCGGCACGATCCAGCGGCGCCGTTCCGCCGCCTATTTCTTCGACGGCGATGCCGAGGCGACGGTCGGCCCGCTGCCCGGATTCATCGACGAGCGGCACCCGCGGGTCTACCGCGACGTGACGGTCGACGAGCACATCCACGCCAAGCTGCGCGGGTCGCGCGCGGGCGTGGTGAACACGGATGCCGCCCGCGAAGCGGACCGCGTGCTGAACGCCGCTCGCTGACCGGTTAACGAGAAGAACCCCTGGTCACCCAGGGGTTCTTCTCGTTGTGCGCGAGGGGGGACTTGAACCCCCACGCCCTATACGGGCACTAGCACCTCAAGCTAGCGCGTCTGCCTATTCCGCCACCCGCGCGCACTTCCGGCGGTCAGAATCGCTTCTTCCGCCGAAGAAAGACCTTAGCACGGATTCGGGGCCGCCCCGTTCACGCGGCGCCTTCTGCGCCGGGCCGCGAGGGCGCCCGCTAGCGTAGTCGCATGACCGACCTCGCCCGCCCCGAGCTCGACGAAACCGCGAACATCGCGCGCGAGCTGATCCGTTTCGACACGACGAATTACGGGGAGGGGCGGTCGAAGGGCGAGACCGAAGCGGCCGAGTACGTCGCCGCGAAGCTCGAGGCGCTCGGGCTCGCTGCGCAGCTGTTCGACTCGGCCGAGCGACGCACGAGCGTCGTCGCCCGCGTGCCCGGCCGCAACGGCGACAAGCCCGCGCTCGTGGTGCACGGCCACCTCGACGTCGTGCCGGCCGACCCGTCGCAGTGGAGCGTCGACCCGTTCGCGGGCGAGATCAAGGACGGCATGCTGTGGGGTCGCGGCGCGGTCGACATGAAGAACGTGGATGCCATGATCCTCACCGCCCTCGGCGACGTGCTCGCCGGCGGCGGCCAGCCCGAGCGCGACCTCGTCATCGCCTTCTTCGCCGATGAAGAGAACGGCGGCGAGTTCGGCTCGCACTTCATGGTGCGCGAGCACCCCGAGGTGTTCGCGGGCGCGAGCGAGGCGATCAGCGAGGTGGGCGGCTACTCGATCGACATCGAGGGCAAGCCCGCCTACCTGCTGCAGACCGGCGAGAAGGCGATGATCTGGGCGAAGCTCGTCGCCGAGGCGCCCGCCGGGCACGGCTCGCGTCTCGTGCGTCGCAATGCGGTCACCGAGCTCGCCGAGGCCGTCGCGAAGATCGGCCGGCTCGAGTTCCCAGTTCAGCTGACCGAGACGACGCGTGAGCTCGTCGCCGAGCTTGCGCGCATCCTCGACGCCGACCCGCAGCAGGTGGGCCCCGACGAGCTCGTGCTGCGCACGGGCTCGGCAGCCGGCTTCATCACCGCGACCCTGCGCAACACCGCGAACCCGACCATGCTCACGGCGGGCTACAAGTCGAACGTCATCCCCGAGCGGGCGGAGGCGCGCATCGACATCCGCCCGCTTCCCGGGCAGGAGGACGCACTGCTCGCGCAACTCGACGAGCTCGTCGGCGAGAACGTCCGCATCGAGCTCGTCGTGAAGGACACGGGGCTCGAGAACCCGACGCGCGGCGAGCTCGTCTCGGCGATCGGCGCGACGATCGAGCGCCACGACCCCGGCGTCCCCGTGCTGCCGTATCTGATGCCGGCGGGCACCGACAACAAGGCGCTGTCGCTGCTCGGCATCCGCGGCTACGGATTCGCCCCGCTCAGGCTGCCCGCCGAGCTCGACTTCCCTGCGCTGTTCCATGGCATCGACGAGCGCGTGCCGCTCGAGGCGCTCACCTTCGGGCGCGCGGTGCTCGCCGACCTCCTGGCGAGCTACTGATGGATGCCTGGCCGAGCCCGGCTCTGCCGGCCGTTCCCGGCCACGGCGTCGCACCGCTCGTCTACGACAGCGCGAGCGACGCGCTCGTGGCGGCGGAACCGGCGGGCGAGACCGCGACCCTCTACGTCTGCGGCATCACGCCGTACGACGCGACCCACCTCGGCCACGCCGCCACCTATCTCGCGTTCGACACGCTGCAGCGCGTCTGGCGCGACGCGGGCTTCGCGGTGCGCTACGCGCAGAACATCACCGACGTCGACGACCCGCTGCTCGAGCGCGCGGCGCGCGACGGGGTCGACTGGCAGGCGCTCGCCGCGGCCGAGATCGACGGCTTCCGCAGCGACATGGCCGCGCTCGGAATCATTCCGCCCGACGCATACGTCGCCGTCACGGAGCGCATCGAGCCGACGGCGGTCGCCGTCGCCGAGCTCCTCGCCAACGGGCTCGCCTATCGGGTCGCGGCCGACGACGCATCCGATGACAGCGACGGCTTCGACGTTTACTTCGACACGACGGCCGCCGCGGATGTCTCGCCGTGGCGCCTCGGTCAGGAGAGCCGGCTCACGCCCGCCGAGATGCTGCCGATCTTCGCCGAGCGCGGGGGAGACCCGGCCCGGGTCGGCAAGCGGAACGAGCTCGATCCCCTGCTGTGGCGCGCGGCGCGCCCCGGCGAGCCGTCGTGGGATTCCCCCGTGGGGCGCGGTCGCCCCGGGTGGCACATCGAATGCGCCGTCATCGCGCTCAACGAGCTCGGCGAGACCGTCACCGTGCTCGGCGGCGGATCGGACCTGCTGTTCCCGCATCACGAGTTCAGCGCGGCGCACGCATCGGCGCTCACGGGCGAGCCCGCCGCGCGCGTGTATGCCCACTCCGGCATGGTCGCCTACCGGGGCGAGAAGATGTCGAAGTCGCTCGGCAACCTCGTGAAGGTGAGCGAGCTGCGCGCCGCCGGGGTCGACCCGCGGGCCCTTCGACTCGCGCTGCTCGCACACCACTACCGCGACGATTGGGAGTGGACGGATGCCTCGCTTCCGGCCGCCCTCGAGCGGCTGCAGCGGTGGCGAGCCGCACCGAGCGCGCCCGGCGAGTACGCTGCGCTGGCCGAGCTGCGCGAGGCGCTGCACCACGATCTCGACACACCGGCGGCGCTCGCGGTGGTCGATGCCGCGGTCGAGGCAGGCGGTCTCTCGCCCGAGCTGCGGTCAGGAATCCACCTGCTCCTCGGCATCGAGCTCTAGCCCCAGCCCAGGGCGTCCCTCTCCCCGCACTTGAACGACAGAACCATTTCTACGTCTGAGAGAACCAATGTCTCTCGGCGGGAGACATTGGTTCTCTCGTTGCAAGAAATGGTTCGCTCGTTCAAGTGAAACGAAAGGGGCCGGCCCCCGGCGAGTCAGCCGCGCGGCGGCTCAGCTGTTGGGGCGCCAGGGCTCCGATGGCCCGCCGCCGCCCGCCGTGCCGCCGTCACGACCGTCACGGCCGTCGGGATGCCTGCGCAGGTAGCGCTCGAACTCCTGAGCGATCGCCTCGCCGCTCGCCTCCGGCGAATCGACCGTGTCGCGCGCCTGCTCGAGCTGCTCGATGTAGGCCGCCATGTCCTCGTCCTCGCCGGCGAGCGCATCGATGCCGCGCTCCCACTCGGCGGACTCCTCGACGAGCTCGCCGCGCGGGATCGTCACGTCGACGAGCTCCTCGAGCTTGTCGATGATCGCGAGCGTCGCCTTGGGGCTCGGCGCATTGTGCACGTAGTGGGGCACGGACGCCCAGATGGAGATCGTCGGGATGCCGACCGCCTCGGCCGCATGGCCCAGGACGCCCAGAATGCCGGTCGGCCCCTCGTAGCTCGACCGCTCCAAGCCCAGCTCGCGACGCACCGACGCGTTGTCGCTCGTGGCGCCGACCGAGATCGGGCGCGTGTGGGGCACGTCGGCGAGCAGCGCTCCGAGGAAGACGATCGCGTCGATGTCCGCGGCGAGCGCGGCGTCGATGAGCTCCCCGGCGAAGGCCTTCCACGCCCGCGACGGCTCGGTGCCGAGCAGCAGGTAGATGTTGCCGGCGTTGTCGCCCGTGACCGCGAGCTCGGCGTCTTCGGCGAGCGCGCGCGGCATGCGCCCGGGCTCGGACGGGCCAAAGAGCACAGCGCCCGGCCATTGCAGGATGCGCTTGCCGTCGTCGTCGAATTTCGAGATGGGCCGGGTGAACTGGAAGTCGTAGAACACCTCGGGGTCGATCTCGTGCAGCGGCACGACGTCGAGCACGTCCTTGAGGGCTCTGACCGCGCCGGTCGCCGCCTCGCCCGCGTCGTTCCAGCCTTCGAAGGCCACGACCAGGATGCGGCCGCTCAGGACGCCCTTGCCACCAGTGCCGTCAGCGCCGTCAGTCAAACGCCACCTCGCCTTTCCTAGCTTGCGGTCAGCGTCACACCAGGATAGGCCCGGGGGCGCAACAGGCCCCCGATAGACTCGAGACCCGTGACCCAGCTCCCAGCGGCCGTCCTCTTCGATATGGACGGCACCATCGTCGACACCGAGCCGTACTGGATGACGGCCGAGACGGAACTGGTGCACAGCTGGGGCGGCACCTGGACGCACGACGACGGCCTCGCGCTCGTCGGCAACGGCCTCGAGGTCTCGGCCGCGGTGCTGCAGTCCCGCGGTGTCGATCTCGACATCGCGACGATCATCGACCGGCTGACCGACCGGGTCACCGCCCAGCTGGCCGAGAACGGAGTGCCGTGGCGCCCCGGCGCGCAGGAGCTGCTGCGCGGCATCCGCGAAGCCGGTGTCACGACCGCGCTCGTCACGATGTCGTTCCGCCGCATGGCCGAGCAGATCGCGAGCTACATTCCGTTCGACCCGTTCGACATCATCGTCGCCGGCGACGAGGTCGAGCACCCGAAGCCGCACCCCGAGGCGTACCTCACCGCGGCGAAGCGCCTCGGCGTCGAGGCATCCGCCTCGGTCGCCATCGAGGACTCGCTGGGCGGCCTCGCCGCCGCCGTCGCGGCCGGTACGATCGCGATCGGCGTGCCGCACCTCGTGCCTCTTCCGGAAACCGGCGACCACACCATCTGGCCGACGCTCGAGGGGCGCACCCTCGCCGACCTTCGCGCGCTGGCCGCGCAGAAAGCACCGCAGGCACCACAGGCATGAGCGACCAGAGCGAACAGACGCAGCCCCAGACCCAGGTCCCCACGAGCACACTCGCCTTCAGCGGCCCGTTCCGCGCCGGCGACCGCGTGCAGCTCACGGGCCCCAAGGGCCGCATGAACACGATCACGCTGAAGCCGGGCGAGAAGTTCCACACCGAGCGGGGCTTCATCGCGCACGACGACATCATCGGCCAGCCCGACGGCACGGTCGTCGCGAACTCGACCGGCGCCCTGCACCTCGCGCTGCGCCCGCTGCTGAAGGACTTCGTGATGTCGATGCCGCGCGGCGCCGCCATCGTCTACCCGAAGGACGCCGCGGCGATCCTCGCGAAGGCCGACATCTTCCCCGGCGCGACCGTCGTCGAGGCGGGCGTCGGCTCCGGGGCGCTCTCGCTGTGGCTGCTGCGCTCCATCGGCGCCGAGGGGCGCCTCGCGAGCTTCGAGCGCCGCCAGGAGTTCGCCGACATCGCGATGGGCAACGTGGCGGGGTTCCTGGGGTACCGTCCCGCGAACTTCGACATCACGGTGGGCGACCTGGCGGATGCCCTTCCCGAGGTCTTCCCGGAAGGGACCGTGGACCGCGTCGTGCTCGACATGCTCGCCCCCTGGGAGCCGCTCGAGGCGGTCGCACGGGCCCTCAAGCCCGGGGGAGTGCTGCTCTGCTACGTCGCGACCGTCACGCAGCTCAGCCGCGTCGCCGAGGCGATCCGCGACACAGGTCACTTCACGCACCCCGACGCCGACGAGACGATCGTGCGCGGCTGGCACGTCGAGGGCCTCGCGGTGCGCCCCGACCACCGCATGGTCGGCCACACGGGCTTCCTGATCACGGCGCGCCGGCTCTCACCGGGGGCGGAGCTGCCCGAGCTCAAGCGCCGCGCGAGCAAGAAGAGCTACTCCGACGAGGACGTCGAGCTGTGGACCCCCGGAGCTCTCGGCGAGCGCGGCAAGAGCGCCAAGATCCTGCGCAAGAAGGCCAGAGAGGCCCAGCGCATCGCGGAAGCGCGCGCCGGCGACGGCGCAGCAGAGGCGGGCGCGGATGCCTCGCCGGAGCCGCCGTCCGAAGAGACGCCATAACTTGCTCCACTAGAGTGTCGTCCGCCCCGCCGCCCACCGTCGAAAGAGCACCCGTGCGCCGTACGCTCCCCGCCCTGATCGCCCTCGCCGTCATCGCCGGCGCAGCCCTCACCGGCTGCAGCAGCAGCACCGTCGGCGCGTCCTCCGACTGCACTGTGAAGAGCGGCGGCGGCTCCGAGTCCATCCGTGCCACCGGCGCCTTCGGCAAGGACCCAGAGGCCAAGGTGCCGTCGCCGCTGAACGTGAAGAAGGCGCAGTCGACCACGCTCATCACGGGCGACGGGAAGAAGGTCGGCACCGGCGGCGTCGCCGAGGTCTATCTCACGCTGTTCGACGGTTCGACGGGTCAGCTCGGCGCCCAGACCTCCGCCAACCTCGTGCCGGTGACGTCGAAGTCGCTGGGCGCCGGCCTCGCCGACGCGATCAGCTGCGCCACGGTCGGATCGCGTCTCGCGGTGGTGCTCCCGCCGAAGGAGGCCGCGCTGTTCAACGCGCCCTCCGGCGACTCGCTGGCCGCGATCGTCGACATCTCGAGCGCCTACCCCGACCGGGCGACGGGCAGTCGGCGCGCCGCCACCCCCGGTTTCCCGACCGTGGTGCTCGCCCCGAACGGTCAGCCCGGCATCGTGCTCGGCTCGCACGACGAGCCGACCAAGGTCAAGACCGCCGTCCTCAAGCAGGGCGACGGCGCGGTCGCGAAGAAGTCCGACTCGCTGATCGTGCAGACGCAGACGGTGAACTGGTCCGACCCGCAGACCGCGTCCGGCACGTGGGAGAACGGGTCGGCGACGGCGCAGACGCTCAGCGACGGCAGTGCCCTGTCGCAGGCGCTCATCGGCAAGAAGGTCGGCTCGCAGATCATCGTGCTGCTTCCCGCGAGCAAGAGCGATTCGGGGCAGGCGTCCGCCACCGTCGTCGACATCCTCGGGCGCCTGCCCGGCACCGCCCAGCAGTAGGCGACGGGAAATGCGCGGGAAGGTGCGCGCGGCTTCCTAGACTGGCTCAGTGCCCCGTATCGTCCCGCCCGAAGAGCGGCAGTTCGCGCTTGTGCTCGCCCTGCTCGCGACCGAGCAGGGGCTGACCAAAGAGCAGATCCTGTCGACGGTCGACGGGTACCACCAGAAGTACGTGCCGAACGGCGACAACGCGAACCTCGAGCGCCAGTTCGAGCGCGACAAGGACGCCCTGCGCGAGCTCGGCGTGCCGCTCGAGACGGTCGACGCCCCGGGGCAGCCGGGCAACAACCAGCTGCAGAGCTACCGCGTCTCGAAGGGCGACTACGAACTGCCGGGCGACATCGCGTTCACCCCGACCGAGCTGTCGCTGCTGCAGCTCGCGGGCACGGTGTGGCGTGAGGGGTCCCTGTCGGGCGACATGCGCCGGGCGATGATCAAGCTGCGCGCCGCCGGGGTCGAGCCCGACGGGCCGATGCTCGGCTACGCCCCGCGGCTCAAGCAGCTCGAGCCCGCGTTCGGCCCGCTCACGCAGGCGATCGAGCGGCGTGAGGCCGTGTCCTTCCCGTATCTGCGCCCCGGCCGCACGGTCGCCCGCACGCATACCATCAAGCCGCTCGCCCTGTTCCAGTTCCGGGGCCGGTGGCTGTTCATGGGGCTCGACTACGCGGACCACAAGCTGACCTTCCTGCTCTCGCGCATCGTGGGCGAGGTGACCTACACCCGCGAGCGCTTCGAGCCGCCGCCCGGAGACCACAGCGCCGAGGCGCTGCGCGAGCTCGAGCACCTCTGGCAGCGCAACACGGCGACGGTGGCCGTCGAGCCGGGCAGCGACGCCGCGATCCGCCTGGCGCGCCGCTACGGCGGAACGGCCGACGGACGGCTCCTCGTGGTGCACTACAGCGATCTGTCGCTGCTGGCCGACGAGCTCGCCGGCTACGGCCCCGAGGTGACGGTTCTCGAGCCCGACCACCTCAAGCAGGCCGTGGTCTCGCGCCTCGAGGCGACCGAGTGGGCGCACCGCGACGCCGATGCCGCGGCGGGCGGTGCCGCATGAGCCCCCGCCCTGCCTTCGCGTCCGACCGGCTCGCGTTCCTGCTCTCGGTCGTGCCCTACCTGATCGACCACCCGGGCGTCCCCGTCGCCGAGGCCGCCGAGCACTTCGGTCTGACGCCGGCCGAGATGCAGGCCCAGGTCGAGCGCATCACCGGCATGGGCGTTCCCGGCGCCACGAAGACCTACGGCCCCGAGGACCTGTTCGACATCGACTGGGACGCGCTCGACGACGAGGGCCGCATCTACATCACGAACCGCGTGGTCATCGACGACGCCCCGCGGTTCTCGGCCCGCGAGGCCGCGGCCCTCATCGCCGGGCTGCAGTACCTGCAGGCGATCCCCGGAACGGCCGACACCGAGGCGCTCGCGGGGCTGATCGCGAAGCTCTCGCGCGGCGCGTCCGCCACGCCGCC
>NZ_JBLRDT010000098.1:0-9939 GCF_057512245.1 Gryllotalpicola sp. CP2-P1 | reverse complement strand
CGACCTCCTCCGGCTCGGGGATCGCCCCGTCGAGAACCGCACGCACCAGATAAGCGGACTCCGACGTGGCCGTCACCCCGGCGGCGACCAGTCGTGCGACCGCGGCGTCGGCGTCGTCCGTCGAGCTCAGGGCGGTCTCGGGGGCGAGCTGAGCGGCGATCAGCCGCAGGCGCTCGGCCGTGGTCCGGGCGACGATGGTCACTTCGCGGTCTCCTGCTCGTCGGCGGTGAACTGCTGCCAGAGCTCATCGGCGAACTGAGCCCACGTTCGCTCCGGAGCGGCGGCGGCCTCGGCGCGCAGCCGGGCGATGAGCTCGTCGTCCGCCAGCATCCGCCGCATCGCGTCCACGATCTGCACGTCGGAACGCGGGTCGATCGTGACGCACCCGCCGGCCGCGGCGACCTCGGCCAGGCTGCCGAAGTCGCTCGTCAGCACGGGCGTGCCGAGCGAGACGGACTCGGCCACGGGAAGCCCGAAGCCCTCGTGCAGCGACAGCAGCACCGTGAACCGCGCCCGCCGGTAGAGCGACCACAGCTCGGGGTCCGAGAGGCGGCGGTGGGATTCCACCGCCATGCCGCGCGTGCGCCAGCGCGCGACCTTGGCATCGAAGCTCGCCGTCTGCTGGCGGCCTCCGCCGCCGACGAACACCATGCGGAACCGGGCACCCTCGGCGAACAGCTGCTCGGCCGCGGCGAGCACGGCCTCCTGGTTCTTCCGGGGCTCGTGGCTGCCCACGCACAGCACGATCGGAAGCTCGTCGCCCGCGCCCTCCCCCGCGACCGCGGCACGCGCCTCCGCAGGCACCTCGACGGCGTTCGGCACCGCGACGATGCGGGGGCCGCGCAGCCCCTGTGCTGAGAGCGCAGTCGCGAACCCCGCGAACTCGTCGGCGGCCGACCGGCTCACCCCCGCGACGAAGTCGGCGTGCTTGACGACGTCGAGGAACTTCGCGAACCGCTCGCTCTCGAGCTCGGGCTGGCTGTCGGCGCTGCTCACCGGGATGGTGTCGTGACCGAGCACGCCGACCTTCGCGCCCGAGTACTCCGCGAGACATGCCGCTGCGGCGCACTCTGCCTGCTGCAGCACCTCGGGGTGGAAGACACGCGCACCCCACGGGACGACGATCGGGCGCTCGGCCCGCTCGGCAGCGCGGTCCGCGACGGTGGTCGGAACGCCGGACCGCCAGGCCAGAATCCGCGCGCGCTCGCGATCGTCGAGATCGACGTACGCCCCGCCGAACGGCGACCAGCGCACGAGCCGGACCGGCCGGCCCGACGCGACCCAGTGCGGCACGAACGAGCGCACGACGCGCTGCACGCCGGTGTTGTGGTCATTGGAGGCAGAGAAGCTGACGTCGACGAGCACGGTCTCGGGGGCGTCGACGAGCTCGAGCCCGCGCGTGGCCCGACCCGGCCGGCCGATGTCGTCGACGGAGACGGCAAGTGCCGCGGCGACGCGCTCGGAACTCGGCGCGAGCTCGACCGCGCGACGAAAGGCCGCGAGAGCGTTGCGGTCGGGGAAGGTCGCGGCGATGGCCGTGTAGGCGAGCCACGCGTCGCGCGCGGATCCCGCTGCCACCCGCTCGACGAGCGCGGCGAGCTGCTGCGGCGGTTCGGCGTCTGCCGGCAGCCCCAGGGCTGTCGCGACGGCACGCAGTCTGGCGCCGAGCGCGGCCTCGACCGCGGTCGGCGACGGCGCCGGGCTCACCGAGCCGCTCTCAACCTGCTCACCGCGACGTCACGCGCCAGCCGCAGAGCGCCCGAGAAGCCGATCTCGCGAGACTTGCGCACGAACACGGTGACGGCCCAGCGCGGCATGATCAGCGCGCGCCGCACCCCGGACGCATCCGGCGTAGATCGCCTCACATAGGCGGCGACGACGTCCGACGACCACTGTTGCAGCGACTGCAGTGTGGTTTCGGTCACGCTTCACATCCTCTTCTCGAGCGCCGTAGGAAGTAGAAGTATAGGAAGTCGCACTGGGCGGCCACCCCGCACCATCAATGCAACGTCGCCCCGTCGAAGAACACCGTTGGTGCGCCAGCCGTTCCATAAAGCTGCAGTCGCAATGTCGTCGACGCGTTGTGCGCGACAGCGACTTTGACCGTGTACTGCTTCCACTGGCCGGAGACGCTCACTGCCGTGCTTCCGGCGCTGTTACCGCCAGGACCGATCTCCCAGAGCGCAAGGGTTCCAGTGAAACTGCGCGCAGGGTCCGAGCTACGCAGCCAGAGCGTCGCGGTGTAGGTCTCCTGGGCGCGCAATGTCCGGGGAAGGTCCACCTGGATCGAACCGTTCGCGACCGGAGTGTTGAAAGCGCCGACATGAGAACCGTCGATGGGCGCAGGGCTGCCGATTTGCGAAGACGAATACGTAACGAAGTTCGTACCGCTCTCGTGAATACTCCATCCCGAGCCACCGGACTCGAGAGACCCGTTAGACAGTAAATTCGCATTCAGCGAGACGTTGTCAATCAGAAGCGTCTGCGGATCGAGGGTTCCCAGGTAGATCTCGAGCTTCATGTGGGTCGCGGCGGCCTCGGTCGCCGAAATTGAGACGGAAACCTGCTGCCATGACGAGCCCGCTACGAACGGCGTAGTGGCCACCATTGACTTGCCCCCCAGGGACCAAAGAGCGAGCTTCCCGCTGAACGGTTTATCACGTTGCGTCTTGACCCACACCGTCGCTGTGTATGCCGAAGCACGGGGCACGGGCCAGTCGATCTGCTGAGCAATCGACCTCCCAAGCTCCTTGGTATTCGCTGCGAGATAGTGCGTGCCGCTCTGCGCGGCACCAGTCGCGACCGACCGGTTCATGAGGCCATTGCCAAAGCCCCAGCCGGTGGCTCCGTTCTCAAAGCTCGGAGACTGAATCGGCACGGCCGTGCGAGCGGGCTGCGTCGGACCTTGCTCAAGGTGAACGTCATCTAGGTGCAGGTGCTTGCCAGGGGTGTCAATGTAGACCTGCACACGCAACTGGCTGTGGGTTCGCATGGCTTGGTCGAGATTGACGGTAACTTCGGACCAGGTCGAGGTGGCAGTGAAGTTACGCACCGCTGCTTCGTTGCCGCTGCCCCCAAGCCCCCAGATCACAAATCGACCACTCACGCTTGAACCTTTGGGCGCTGAAGAAACCCAAACCGAGGCCTGGTACGAGTCGCCGACCGTCATCGATCGCGAGATCGTCTGCTCCATCGAGCTGCCAGCCGTCGTCGTAGTGACGTCGATGTACCCGGAGCCGCTGTGCGCACCAGTGTTCTGATAGACCTTGCGGTTGACAGGGCCGGTGAAACCCCAGCCCGTGACACAGCCGTCGAAAGTCGGGCACTGCAGCAGGTCGCCTGTCGGGTCACCGAACCAGTCGCTGTAGATGCGCCAGAAGTTGCGGTTCCCGTAGGCGGAGCAGGTGTCGCCCGTGCCGTACAAGTTCGCCAGCGCAGCGGCATTAGGGACGTACGGAGTGTAATCGTAGAGCCCGGCCGTCGCCTGGTTCTTAATGTAGACGGCTTGGGTGCCGCAGCCCTTGTCCGGGTTGTACTGGATGTTGTTGGTGCGCCCCGCCTGGTAATTGAACGAGCCGGGATACTGGCGATAGATCTGGAACTGCCGGGCCGCGGCGTAGATCTGCGAGAAAAATCCCGCATAGTCCTCGCTGCACGGCGCGGTGTCCGGGCACGCGAATCCGGCGGCCTCCTGGTACATGTACGACGTGGGCTTCGACTTGGAGACCAGGCTCTGCTCTTTTTCCACGAGGGTGATGAGGACGGCCGGGCTGATGCCACATGCCGTGCCCACCGTTGCGAAGACCGCGCCCGCGTTCAGCCCGGAACGTGCCGAGATCGCGGAGCAGTATTGGTTCGCTGCGATGTTCGGGCTGCTCACGACGAGGTTCTTGAGGCACGGGATCGAGCCGTTGTTGGTGCAGCTCGCGCCTTTGGAGACGATGAAGCTCTGCGCCTGCGACGCGCTGAGCGCCTGCGAGTTGTAAAAGACCTGATCGCTCATGATCATGCCCGGGTCGAACTTCGATGCGTCCGCAGCGGTGGCGGAAGGCGACGGAAGGGCCGTCGCCGTCATCACCCCGGCCACCGCCGCCAGTACGGTGAGGACCGCCAGCATGCGGGTTCGCGTCGATCGATTCGGCATCAGGAAAACTCACTCGTCGGTCGGGGCGGCAATCTGGAACTCTTCGAAGATTAGAAGCGCGAGCTCGCGGATCGGCTCGCGACTCGCCCCGCCGCCCGGATTGGGGCCACCGCCGGCGCACAGCCTTCGTCGGGACTGCCGAACTCGGCCGCCCCTATGATGTAGGGGCGAATTGCCCCACAACCGATAGGACTTTTGCATGAAACGCGCTCTGATCACCGGCGTCACCGGCCAGGATGGAATGTACCTGAGCCGCCTGCTGCTGTCGAAGGGCTACGAGGTCTACGGCCTGGTCCGCGGCCAGAACAACCCCAAGCTCGACGTGATCAAGGCGTGGGCCCCCGAGGTGAAGATCGTCACGGGCGACCTCCTCGACCAGTCCAGCCTGCTGCGCGCCCTCAACGAGGCCCAGCCCGACGAGGTCTACAACCTCGGCGCCATCTCGTTCGTCGCCTACTCGTGGGAGAACGCGCAGCTGACCAGCCAGGTCACGGGCCTCGGCGTGCTCAACATCCTCGAGGCCATCCGCCTCTACGCGCACGACGACCCCAGCAAGGTCCGCTTCTACCAGGCCTCGAGCTCCGAGATGTTCGGTCGCGTGCAAGAGGTGCCGCAGCGCGAGACCACGCTGCTGTGGCCGCGTTCGCCCTACGGCGTCGCGAAGGTCTACGGCCACTACATGACCATCAACTACCGCGAGTCCTACGGCATGCACGCCTCGAGCGGCATCCTGTTCAACCACGAGTCGCCCCTGCGCGGCCCTGAGTTCGTGACCCGCAAGATCAGCAAGGCCGTCGCGCGCATCGCGCTCGGCCTGCAGGACCAGGTCTCGCTCGGCAACCTCGACGCGAAGCGCGACTGGGGCTTCGCCGGCGACTACGTCGAGGCGATGTGGCTCATACTGCAGCAGGACGAGGCGAGCGACTACGTCGTCTCGACCGGCGAGACGCACCCCGTCCGCGAGTACCTCGACATCGCGTTCAACCACGTCGGCATCTCCGACTGGGAGAAGCACGTCTACCAGGACCCGCAGTTCTTCCGCCCCGCCGAGGTCGACCTGCTTATCGGCGACTCCGCCAAGGCTCAGGACAAGCTCGGCTGGAAGCCGAAGGTCTCGTTCAAGGAGCTCGTCGAGATGATGGTCGACGCCGACCTCGAGCGCGAGAAGCCGGCCGGAGCCTAAGACCGCCGTGCCCGTCGCTTTCGTCACCGGCGTCACGGGGCAGACCGGCAGCTACCTCGCTGAGAACCTGATCGGCCGCGGCTGGCAGGTTCACGGTCTGTCCCGCGACGGCGATCGGCCCGCCGAGCTCGAGCAGCTCGGCGTCGCGTTCCACACGGGCGACCTCACGGACGCCGCATCCCTCGCCGCCCTTGTCGATGAGGTCGAGCCCGATGCGGTCATCAACCTCGCCGCGCTGAGCTCGGTCGCCGCCAGCTGGCAGCAGCCGCTCATCACGGCCGAGCTCAACGGCCTGGCCGTCGCCGCGCTCATCGACGCGGCCAACGAGCTGCAGAAGCGCCGCGGCGCCCCGGTCTCGTTCGTGCAGGCATCCAGCGCAGAGATCTTCGGCGATGCGCCCGCGAGCCCGCAGAACGAGTCGACGCCGGTCGCGCCGGTCAATCCCTACGGTGCATCGAAGGCGTACGGCCACCTGCTCGTCGGCGTGTACCGCCGCACCGGATTGCGCGCGTCGAGCGTCATCCTCTACAACCACGAGTCGCCCCGGCGGCCCGAGCAGTTCGTGACCCGCAAGATCACCGCGGGCGCGGCGCGCATCAAGGCCGGTCTGCAGGACAGGCTCGTGCTCGGCGACCTGAGCGTCAAGCGCGACTGGGGCTGGGCCCCCGACTACGCCGACGCGATCGCGCGCGTCGCGGCCGGAGATCAGCCCGGCGACTACGTCGTGGCGACCGGGGTCTCGCACACGATCAAGGACTTCGTCGCGGCGGCCTTCGCCGCCGTCGGCATCGACGACTGGCGCCCGTATGTCGAGACGGATGCCGCGTTCGTGCGGCCCGCCGACGCCGCGGAGCTGCGCGGGGACGCGTCGAAGATCCGCGAGGTCTACGGCTGGGTGCCGACCGTCGGCTTCGACGACCTCGTCCGGAGGATGGCCAGGCGCGATCTCGAGCTGCTCGAGGCATGAGACGTCACCGACTCGGACGTTCCACTCACACGATGCGAAAGGCGCGACACTGTGACAACTGAGCTGGTCGACCCCAGCGATGCCAGCGAGTCGGTCGCAGCCCGGCCGGACGCGGTCGATGCCGCACCCTGGTGGCAGCGCGCCCTCACCGCGGCCCCCGACGCGATCCTGCTGCCGTTGCTGTGGCTCTGCCTGACGGTGTCGGCGACGATCATCTTCCGCGTCTTCAGCCCCTGGCTCGTCATCCCCGTCGTCGTGGTCGCGTCCGCGCTCACCTGGCGGCGGCGGCCGCGCTCATACAGCGGGCGGTTCGCGTGGCAGTCCTCGCTCGCGGCGCTCATCGGAGCCGTCGTGTGGCTGGTCGTCAACGCGCGATTCGCCTCGCAGTGGCTGATCGTGACGCGCGACCCCGGGTTCCTCACGCTTGAGGGCGTGTGGCTGTCGAAGCACACCTCTCCCAACCTGCCCGCGGCCGACGCCGCCGCCCTCGCCGCGAAGATCCCCGGCGCGACCGTCAGCGGCTCGGCGTACTTCTACTCCGACGGCGTGCTGCACGTGCAGGGCGCCAAGCTGGTTCCAGGCCTCGTCGCGATCGGCGGCTGGTTCGGCGGCATCCACGGGGTGCTCATCGCGAACCTCGTCATCGGCGCGATCGCGCTCCTTCTCTTCTACGGGCTGGGGCGACGGATGGTGGGGCCGATCTGGAGCCTCGTGGCGACGGCGAGCCTCGCGATCAGCATGCCGTTCATCGGGTTCACCCGCACGGTGTACTCGGAGCCCGTCGTGGTCGCGGTGACGTTCGGCGGGTTCACTCTGCTCTGGTTGGCTTATCGCTCTCAGAGTCGTTTCGGATACGTTCTCGGAGGTGCGCTGATCGGGGCTGGGAGCCTGGCCAGGGTCGATGGCGCTGCGGTGACAGTTGGCCTCCTCGTCGGGCTAGTTCTGGCCGCGGCGGGTACGACCAGCATGCTGCGCAGAAGTCAGTTGCGAGCCGCGTTCCTGCTCGCCGGCGGTGCGGCTGTGGTCGTGACAGCACTCGGCCTTTGCGAGTTGTACTTGGACAGCCCCGAGTACATGGCCGCCCTCGCGAGTCAGTGGCACCAGCTGGTGATAGCGGTCAGCGCGATCTACTGCCTCGGAGTCCTCGTTCTCGTTGGCCCGCCGTGGCGCTGGGTCACGGTCTTCCTCGCGCGGCGTACGCAAGTGATCGGTCTGGGCGCAGTAGCGCTGGTCGTCGTAGTGGGAAGCGGGCTCGCTTCGCGACCTCTGTGGTACCAGGGTCATCACATTCCGGCAGGCTCACCGTATTCGGCTTCGATCCAGCAGATGGCCAAGGCGCAGGGACTCGTGGTCGGGCCGACCCAGAGCTTCGACGAGCAGTCTCTGAACTGGGTCGCGATGTACTACAGCTGGATCGTTGTAGCGGCTGCGATCCTCGGCTTGGCCCTGGCCTTGCGTCATGCGCTTGTTCATCGTGAGCCAGCGCTGCTCTTCATCGTCACGGTGATCGCGGCGCCGTCCCTGCTCTACCTCTGGAACGTCTCGATCACCCCCGACCAGCTCTGGGCGATGCGCAGATTCCTTCCCGTCACGCTCCCGGGATTCGTCCTGCTTGCCGCATGGTTCTTCCAACGCGTCACGGTCTGGTTGCTGGCCAGCCAACGGATAGTGCCGACCGTCACCGCAACAGCGATGTGCCTCGTCGCAGCGGCCGGCTTCACGTTCCCCGCATCGACATGGGTCTCGGCGAACCTCTTCACCGCCACCGAATACGGCGGCCAGCTCGGGCAGCTGCAAGCGATGTGCAAGCTGGCTAATGGCAGGCCGGTTGTCGTGCTCGGCGGTTACCCCACAACAGTCGCTCCCGCGATCCAGACAGTGTGCGGTGATTCGGCGATCGCGATTGATAGGCGGCTCACGGCGGCTGAACTTCGAAACGTCCGTGCGGTGTACGGCGCCAGGCAGCCACTGCTCTTCATCTCCGATCCCCTGGCAGTTCCCTGGGTCGGCGGCATAGATCCAGGACCGTACACATCCGTTCAGGTGCAACGCTGGCAGGGGGTGCTCAATGGCCGCCCCACGCGGACTGTTTATCAAGGCACGTCCTGGCGTGCTGGCACCATCTCTGCCGACGGCAAGGTCCGCGGCATCCCGGCACCGTAACCGCCGCGATGAAGGATCCGAGATGACACGGTTGCTGCTCGACGCGACCGCGATCCCCGCAGACCGCGGCGGCGTCGGCCGCTACGTCGATGCGATCGTCGCCGAACTCGCAGCACGCAGCGAGATCGACCTCGCGGTTGTGTGCCAGAGCAGGGACGTCGACGGATTCCGCGCCGCCGGCGCCCGCACGGTGATCGGCCTGCCCCCTCGCTTCTCGCGCGTGCCGCTGCGCCTCGCGTGGGAGCAGCTGCGCCTGCCGCGGCTCGCGCGACGGCTCGGCGCCGACGTGATCTACTCGCCGCACTACACCTTCCCGGTGCTCACCGCGCTTCCCCGCGTGGTGTCGATCTGGGACCTCACCTTCTTCACGCTTCCCGAGGCGCACTCGACCCTCAAGCGGCTCTTCTTCCGCAGCTGGATCCGCGCGTCGCGGTTCACGCGCAACCTGGTCATGACGAGCTCGCAGGCGAGCGCCGACGAGCTCACGCGCATCGTGGGGACCCCGGCCGCCCGCATCCGCGTCGCCCCGCTCGCCTACGACCGCGAGCGCTTCGCCGTTCCCACGCCCGCCGAGGTCGAGGCGTTCCGCGCGAGCCTCACCCCGCCGGTCGCCGCCTGGATCGCCTTCCTCGGCACTCTCGAGCCGCGCAAGAACGTTCCCGCCCTCATCGAGGCCTACCGCAGCGCCGTGGCCGGCCGCAGCGAGCGGCCCGCGCTGCTGCTCGCAGGCGGCAGGGGCTGGGACGACGACGTGCAGCCGGCCGTCGACCGGGCCGTCGCCGACGGCTTCGACGTGCGCGCCCTCGGCTACCTGCCGATCGAGCAGCTGAAGGACTTCCTCGGCGGCGCCGAGATCGTCGCCTACCCGAGCCTCGGCGAGGGCTTCGGGCTGCCGGTGCTCGAGGCGATGGCCACCGGCGCCTGCGTGCTCACCACCCGCGAGCTCTCCCTTCCGGAGGTCGGCGGCGACGCCGTGGCGTATGCGGGCACGGATGCCGCGAGCATCGCCACCGCGCTGGGCGAGCTCCTCGACGACGCCGAGGCGCGCCGCGTGCTCGGCCGGGCCGCCGTTGCGCGGGCGGCGCAGTTCACGTGGAGCCACAACGCCGACCTGCTCGTCGAGGCGCTCGTCGCGGCCGCCGAGGCGACGCGATGACCACGCTCACGGTCATCGCCGAGCAGCTGCTCGCGCCGGTCCCGGGTGGCATCGGCCGCTACACCGCGAGCCTGCTGCCCGAGCTGATCGCAGCGGCGCCGGCCGGCTGGCAGGTCGAGGCGCTCGTGGCGCGGCATCCCGAGGCGGCCATCGCCGAGCTCGAGCAGCGCTTCCCCGGCCTCGCGGGCACACGCGCGCTGCCGCTGCCGCCACGCCTCATGCCGGAGCTCTGGCGGCGCGGCATCCCCGGAACGATGCCAGGCGGCCACGTGCACGCGACCAGCTCGCTCGCCCCGCTCTCGCGCCGCTCGCACACCGTCGTCTCG
>NZ_JBLRDT010000097.1:0-10300 GCF_057512245.1 Gryllotalpicola sp. CP2-P1 | reverse complement strand
CCGCTGACGCACCCGCGACCGCCGTGGGCGTCGCTCGCGGCCTGCCTCTGCTTCGCGCTCGCGATCGCCGCGGTGCTGTACGGGATCTACCTGATCATTCCGCAGTTCCACCAGTAGTCGCGAGAGGCGCCTGCGACCGGCTCAGGCGTGGCCGGACCAATCGGAGACGCCCGCGTCGGCGGCATTCGGGGCGGATGCCTGCAGCACGATCCCGTTCCCATCGGGGTCGGCGAAGGTGACGAAGCGTCCCCAGGGGGCATGCTGCGGCGGGCTCACCTCGACGCCCTTGCCGCTCAGGGCCGCGACGTCGCGCTCGAGGTCGTCGGACTCCAGCACGGTGCCCTGCAGCGACCCGGGCGGCATCGACGGGAACCAGGTGACCAGGGTGAGCGCGGTCTGCCCGCCGGGCGGCGCCACCATGACCCAGCGCATCTCGGGCGTGAATCGCCGGTCGGCGAGCAGGGCGAAGCCGAGCACGCCGACGTAGAACTCCTTCGCGCGGTCCTGGTCGGAGACCGGGATGGAGACGACCTGCACGTGACGGATGGACATGTCCCCATCAATGCAGGGCGGCCGGATGCCGTCAAGGCCTGGCCGGGGCGCGGTGATATGCGAAGGCCTTCGAGGCGGCGATGCGGAAGGCGACCGAGCCGTCGTCGACCAGTTCGTCGACGAAGTGCGCCCACTCGGGGCCCTCGACAGGGACGTAGTGATCGATCATCGCCTGCCGCAGCGGCGCGGCCCGGCCGTCGCCGAACGGCATGATCTCGACCTCGCCGTGGACGATGAGCTGCGTCGTCTCATCGGGAAGCCACGTGGCGCTCACGGCGGCATTCCGCCGCAGGTGGGCGGTGCGCACTGCCGCCGCGCCCGACGAGAACCAGAGCTCGCCGTGCAGCAGGTAGCCGTCGACGGCCCCGGCGATGGGGCGGCCATCGCGGGAGACCGTGGCGACGGTGAGGAGCCGCATGCCCGGCATCCGCTCGATGAGCTCGCTCGCGCTCATCAGCACGTCGTCGGTGAAGATCTGGCGCAGGTGCGGCCCAGCTTGGGCGATGCTGTGGTCGAGCAGTGCCTGCAGCGCCGCGACCTCGTCAGCCGTCTCGAACATGCCG
Source organism: Gryllotalpicola sp. CP2-P1 (assembly GCF_057512245.1). NCBI lineage: Bacteria > Bacillati > Actinomycetota > Actinomycetes > Micrococcales > Microbacteriaceae > Gryllotalpicola > Gryllotalpicola sp. CP2-P1. The sequence continues at coordinate 9,185 of NZ_JBLRDT010000097.1, read as the reverse complement.
CAAGTAGAGCACGGGCCACCGACATCGGCGGGCGCTCCGATAAGATTGACCAGCCGGCCTCTGTAGCTCAATGGAAGAGCAGCTCCGTCCTAAGGAGAGGGTTGGGGGTTCGAGTCCCTCCAGGGGCACGCGACGTAGAACCCTGGTTCGCCTCGAAAACACTGGCGATTCGGAGCTCTCTCTGTCTTGCGAGGGGCATCTGCCCACATTTGCCCACACCTGCATCCGCATCTGCGGCGCTTATCTCGGGAGTGATCGTGCGCGCCGCTCTCCGCTCGACCTATAGGTGGACAGACCGCGAGGCGCACGCCGAAGGGCATGTGGCGCGGGCCTCGCTTGAGGCGCGGATCCCGGAGGGTTTCGAGCTCGCGCATGTCCGGTCTATCGACCGGAAGGGCGGCCAGCCCGTCACCGTCGAGGCTGAGGCACACAGCCGGGTCACGCGCGAACTGACGATCGGGGCTCCAAGCTACGGTGAGGTGAAGGCGAAGCTGGCGGAGCAGGTCCCCGACGGCTGGGAGATCCTCTACTCAATCGCTGTCGACTTATCCACAGCCCGGCCGAATGTCGGCAGTGCGCTCGACGATGCACGCATGTAGCTTCAACTGATCCAGCTCGGTGAGCACGACCGGATCACGCTCGATGACGGCCGGCAGGTGCGGCACATCATCCACCGCGGGTCGCCTCGGCCAGTGAACCAACAGCCTTCTTAAGGAGCCAGGCGCCGGGCGGCGCGAGAAGCGCACGCGGCACCGACACCAAGTGCCAGCACCGTGGAGACAAGGGAGAGACCGAGAGCGGCGATGTAGGCAACTGGGGCGAGCTGCAAAGGGACGGACAACACCGCGATTGCCGCCGCCGCCACCAGGAAGGGCGCCATGACCTTGCGCGCCACGACATGGCCCGCGTGCCACGCGTCCTCGCTCCTCATCAGAGACGGCAGACGGATGCCCGCGAAGTGGCTTCTGCTCGCGCCATTGGCGGCCTGAGACACGACTGCCCAGATAACCGAATCGATGACGATCAGAAGCACAGCGCACCCAACCGCCGCGAACCAACCCGGACTCGTCACGTGCGTGCACCTCCATATCGAAACTCGGGCTCGGCCCTCACCGCCCGAAAGCAAAGGCAACACCCACTATCCAGTCAAGCGCATCTACACGACCACATCACGAGGGTGCAGCAGCGCGACCTGGATGTCGTCGACGTCTTCCGGGGAGACGGCGACCTGGCAGCGCTCGCATCACCGCTGATTGAAGGTCGGGTGCGCCTCCATTGGCTCGAGACACTGCAGCAGTTCGGCGCGGCACGAGCCGGCAGTACGCGGCGTTGTCGCTGCCCTTGAACGACAGTGCGGGCCTCAGGTGGTTGCCCTCGGCGGGGTGGGTGAGCGCGGCGTAGGCCGTGTACTGCCTTCGCATGCGGGTCGACGAGCAGCTTGTCGGCGTCGAGCCTGAGGTCAGGGGCCGGGTCCCCAGGGGCCGGGCGCGCAGCCCGAAGCAGGCGCCGGCGCCGACGTCGGGCACGAAGTCGGGGAGCACCCAGCTGGCGCGGTGGCGTGGCTCGCGCAGACGCTCGATCCCGTCCTCGCCGACCGGGCAGAACTAGACCGCCTTGGCGGTCGGAGTGGACGGCCGCGTTCACGCCGCCCGCGGCGGGCGTGACGCCGAGCGGAGCGCGCCGCGAGTCGAACGGGGCAGGCATGTCTTTCGCGTCGTCTCGCTGGGACTCCGACCATCTCAGAGCGGGGTCTACGGCCAAGCTACCGCTCGGAGAAATTATCTGATTCGCGGGAATAGTGACGGATGCTCGAGCGTCACTCATGGCAGAAGTTGAGCCATCCCGACTCAGGAATTGGAGGTTGATGATGCTGTTCGATGTGTTGAATGAGTTCGACCGACTCGGCTCGGCGTTGTTCTCCGCCATGAACGGGGCGCAGGCGCCGGTAGGGGTGCCGCTGGATCTGCACCGCGAGTCGGATCGCTACGTGTTGAGCGCCGACCTTCCGGGAGTTGACCCGAAGTCGATCGACGTGTCCATCGATGGGCAGTGGCTGACGGTTCGAGCCGAACGCTCGAGCGACTCTGAGAAGAAGGATGGTCACTGGCTGGTGCGCGAGCGCTCCGACGCGTCCGTCCTGCGGCGGGTCGCGCTGGGCCAGGATGCCGATGTCGAACACGTCGAGGCGAGCTACGGTGACGGCGTTCTCCGCGTCACGATTCCGATCGCCGAGCACGCGCGACCGCGCAAGATCCAGGTCGCTACCGGCCGTGCGTCGCAGCGCGCCCTGGCCGGAAGCACGGCATCGAGCGAGGCACCAGCGAGCGTCGGCGCCAGCGCCGAGCACGAGGAGGCGGGTTCGAAGCAGGGAAAAGCCGAACCCGCGCATTCGCTGGTGCACTGACCAGGCACCTTCCGTGGGGCCGCCGTTCCGGTGGCCCCACGAAGCGGGTGCGCGGGAGGGTCACGATTCCTGTCCGCCGGCACGCACGCGTGAGGGGAGCAGCGTGATGGATGCGTTCGCGCTCGTCGACGGATTCGACGTTGACAAGGCCGCAGTGCCCACCAATGACGCCGCCGGGGTTGATGTTCGCGAGCTGTACCGAACGGCTCCGCCGATGGAGGGGGAGCGCGTTGCGGGCGGCCTCCCCGTGGGCACGCCGGCGCCCGACTTCAGCCTTCCCGACGCGAGCGGAAGGGTGGTGCGTCTGTCGGACTTCCGCGGGCGACCCGTTGCGCTCGTGTTCTACCCCTTGGACTGGAGCCCGGGTTGCAGCGTCCAGCTCGATCTGTACCAACAAGAGATCGCCGAATTCGAATCCCGGGGGATCCAGCTGATCGGCATCTCGGCCGACTCGATATACAGCCACGGGGCCTGGGCCGCGGTGCGCGGCATCAGGTATCCGCTGCTCTCCGATTTTCACCCGAAGGGCGAGACTGCCCGCGCGTACAACGTGTGGCGCGTACGGAACGGCTTCAGTGAGCGAGCCGTGTATCTGATCGACGATGAGGGCGTCATCCGCTGGGCGCACGTTTCGCCGCAACTTCACCATCTCCCGGACTTTGACGAGCTGGTCGCTGCGCTCGAAACCATCAAGGCGCCCGAGACCGGCTCAGCCCCGATCGAAAGCGAAGGTGAACGACAATGACTCTCTTCGACGTGATGGCTCCCACCCGGCCCATGGCTGAGCGTGCCGCCCGGCAGGCGGTGGACGTGCCCGTCGCGATCTATGGCAACAGCTGGTGCGGGATCACCCAGATGACCCGCCGTGCGCTCGACCGCGCGGGAATCGAGTATCACTACGTGGACCTGGACCGCCATCCCGATGTGAACCGGAAGCTGCAACTGCTGGGTCGCGGACGCGCGCGCACGCCGCTCGTCTACGTCGGCGGCGAATGGTTGATGGCCCCCGGCCTGCCGCAGTTGCAGCGGGCGCTCGCGCGCCACGGGGTGAACCTGTGACCGTGACGCAGGCATCCGCTGTCGTCGCCTGCCCGGCCTGCGGCACCCGCAATCGCGTGCCGCAGGCCCGCGAGGGTCGCGTGCGCTGCGCCAGTTGTCACGCCGACCTTCCGTGGCTCGTCTCGGCCGACGACGCGACCTTCGACGAAGCGGTGGCGCGCAGCTCGCTGCCCGTGCTGGTCGACGTGTGGGCGCCGTGGTGCGGCCCCTGCCGGGCGATCGCGCCCGTCGTCGAGCAGCTCGCCACTGAGAACGCGGGCCGACTCAAGGTCGTCAAGCTCAATGCCGACGAATCCCCGGGTGTCGCCGCACGACACCAGGTCACGGGCATCCCCACGCTCTTGTTCTATGCCGGCGGCCGCGAGACCTCACGCACCGTCGGCGCCGCCCCCGCACAGCAACTGCGCGACTGGGTCGGCACTTCTTTGCAGGCGGTCAGCCAGCGGTAGCTCACGTCCCGTCGGATGACGAAGGAGCGGCTCGTGGACGTCCCACCCGCAGTTCAGGTGCCGATGGCCGTCGCCTCGACTCGACGCGGGTGGTGGTGGAAGGCGCTCATCGGCGGCGCAGCCCTCTGGGCGGTCACCATCGCCGTCACCAAGCGGAAGAAGAGAGACGCGCCGCCGGGGTCTGCACCTTTGCGCAGGCCAGGCCGACTGCTTCCGCTACCCGGTGCTCTCGGCGCGCGCCAGCATCTTGTCGAGGTGCTCGACGCGCGCTTGCGCACGGGAGGCGGGAAGGCGCCCGCCTGCTTGGAGGGTGGCCAGGCCGTGCAGCGCGGCCCAGGCGACTTCTGCTCTGGCATCGGCGCCGGGGAAGGCGGCCTGGATCGCAGCGAAGGCGCGGCGAAGGGGCTCGGGGCTGCTGCCGGCGCCAAATTCCAGGCCGGACGGCAGTGCGAACATCGCCTCGTAGAGGCTCGGGTGACGGGTCGCGAAGTCGAGGTAGGCGCGCATGCGGGCCGCAGGCTCGGGCGGGACGGACTCGAGCGTTGCGGCGATCTCGGTGAATCCGTTCAAGGCGACCGCATCGACGAGCGATTGCCGGCCGTCGGGAAAGGCTGAATAGAGCACGGGTTGGGTGGCCCCGAGCTCCTTCGCCAACCGGCGCATGGTGACGGCGGCCCACCCTTCCGCTTCAGCGAGTTCGCGCGCCGTCGCGGTGATCTGGTCTCGGCGACGATCGAGGTCCGGGGCGGGTCTGGGTGACATGCGCCAATCGTAGCGCGGTTACCTAACGACGCTAGACGAACAGTCCTGCAGGTGATAGAACGGTGTTATAAAACATTGTTAGATTATCTCGGAAGGCTTCTCATGGCTATCGCAGCTCTCGTCGTCGCTGTTCTCGCATGTCTGTTCATCTTGTTCATCGGGGCGCGCTTCGTGCTGGCGCCCCGGGTCGCGCTGGCCGGTTTCGGAGTGCCAGAGGGGCGCACGCGCGCCCTGACGAGCATCAAAGGGGTCCGCGACATCACCTCCGGCGTCGTTCCCCTCGTCGTGCTCGCCGTCGCAGGCCACGAGGCCTTCGGCTGGGCTCTGATCGCCGCGGCGATCACCCCGATCGGCGATGCCGTGATCGTCGTCACCAACGGGGGCAGCGTGCGCCAGGCGCTCACCGTGCACGTCGCGACAGCGGTCGTGCTGGTCGCGGTCGGCATTGTGCTCGCACTGGCCTGAGCTCCGCGATCGACGAGGAGGGCAAGAGCATGATGTACGACTCATCAGCGCCCGAATACGCGCGCGCGACGCGTCCGCACAACACGGTGACGCAGCAGCATCCGCGGCTCGTGGCCGCGCCTACAACGGCGGCGGAAGTCAGCGAGGCGATGGCGGCGGCTGAGCACGGCCTGACCGTCGTGCCGCAGGCGACCGGTCATGGCGCCGGAGCGCCCGTGGGGGACGACGCGCTGCTCCTGGACACCTCGGGGCTGGCGTCGGTCAGCATCGATGCCGAGGCGAAGACAGCCACCGTGGGCAGTGGGGCGACGTGGGCCGCGGTCAATGCGGCGGCGTTCCAGCAGGGGCTGCTCGGGCCGGCCGGATCTGCGGGAACGGTGTCGATTTCCGGGTATTCGTTCGCGGGCGGCATCGGCTGGCTGGTGCGTCGAGACGGGCTGGCGAGCGGGGCGATCCGCCGCGTCGGCTACGTGGACGGCCTCGGCAGATCGCGCGTCGCCAGCGACGATGCGCGCGAGGCCGTCGACCGCGATGCACTGTGGGCGTTTCGCGGTGCAGGCGGCGTCGGCGTCGCCACCGAGCTCGAGATCGACTTGTTCCCGGCCCCTGCCCTCCACGCGGGCAGGCTGCTGTGGCCGGGTGAGGCGCTCGAGACCGTCGCGGAGGCGTGGGCCGGAAGCCTGAGCGCCGTCGGGCCGAGTGTCTCCTCCAGCCTCGCGCTCATTCACCTCACGGCCGCCCCGGTGGTTCCCGCCGAGCTTCGGGGCCGTGTCGCGATCCTCCTGTCCGTCGCCGACCCCGACGGCGGCGACGGGGCGCAGCCGCTGCTCTCGGCAGTGCGGGCGGCGGCCCACCCGCTCGCCGATGATTGGGGTCCGGCCGATGCCGCCCGGCTCGCGCAGATCCACCTCGATCCTCCCGATCCGGTGCCGGCCCTCGGCGACGCACGCTGGCTCGAGGCATCCGCCCTGGACCTGGCTCCCGAGCTGCTCCGCACCGCGCATGCCGACGACTCGCCCATCGTGATGATGGAGCTGCGCCATGTGGGCGGTGCCGCGGCGCGGCGGCCGGGCGCGCTCACCGAGGTCGTGGCCCCACTGATCTACCACGCCGTCGGGCCCCTCGGCCGCTCCACGCGGCCTCAGCTGGGCGACGCCTTCGCACGCGCACGCGAGGTCTGGGGGACCGCGGACGCCGGCCTGGCTCCGGGTGCCTGGCGCGACGGAGCAGCATCGGTGCCAGACGCGCTGCCGGCACCGCTTGCCACGCGAGCGCGGGCGATCGCTGATGAGGTGGACCCGCTTCACCGCATCCGGCGGTCGCGCATTCTCGGCGGGCCATTCCTCGGCGGGCCCCTCCTCGGCGGTGCCGCTGTGCGATGAAGGAGGTCGTTCGCCGGCATCCGATGGTGGCTGGGCGTATCACAACCGCATCGTCGCGGCGTGCGATACATAAGCCTTTCCCGGTATTTCGGCCGTAAGGAAATAGGCGGACGCCGCTAGTATCGCCTCGCACCGGTATCCCGTTACCGGCTGAAATCGACGATATGAGGGTGCCGTAATGAAGAAGGTTATCGAGCAACTGGTCGACGATATCTCGGGTGACGTCATCGCCGACGGCGAGGGCGAGACCGTATCGTTCGCTATCGACGGCAAGTCGTATGAGATCGACCTCGGTGAGAAGAACGCGGCGAAACTGCGCGAGGCGCTGCAGCCCTACATCGCGGCGGGTCGTCGCTCGTCGGCGCTCTCGAGCCCGGCGCGTCAGGCCGCGACGCGCGCAAGTCGAGCCGGGTCCTCGACCTCTCACTGGAGCGCGGGCTACGCCGTTGTGCGCGAGTGGGCGCAGGCGAACGGTATCGACGTCTCGCCGCGCGGCCGGGTCGCCGATTCGGTGATGAAGGCCTACGAGGACGCGCACAAGTAACGCGCTTATGCGGGGCGGAATCTGCGCGATCCGTTCCGCCGCCTAACGCACGATCTGTCACGCTTGAGCCCGATTTCGGGGTGACGAATCGTGCGTTTCGTCGTCCCGGGCGGGCGCGCCGTACCCCTTCGGGCTACCGCCGGTTCATGCGTCGTCACCAGAATGGGGGACACCGTTGACGGCATGCCGAGCCGTCCGACTCGAAAGAAGGACCATGCGCACGACGTTCGTGTTCGGGGGTGCCGCGCTCGCGGCATCCGCCGCCCTGCTCATCGCCCAGCCCGCGCTCGCCGCACCGTCGCACGGCGGCCCCGCCCACCCGGCTCACGCGAGCGACCCGCTCGCCTGCTCCGCGTCCGTCGACGCCGTGAGCTACAGCGACGCGCTCGACAAAAAGGAGGCGTTCGGGGCCGAGGTGAGCGGCCTCTCGTCGATCGCGTGGGACGCGCGGCAGCACGCGTGGGTCTCTGCACTCGACAACAACGGCGCGACGCCGGAATACGTCTGGTCGTACCGCGACCTCGCCGACCCGAAGGTCACTTATGCGCCGCTCATGCTGAAGAAGGCCGACGGCACGCCCTACGACGGCGGGAACATCGCCACCGACCCGAATGCCGCCGATAACGAGGGTCTCGGCGTGCTGAAGGACGGGTCGTACATCGTGAGCTCCGAGACCGAGCCGTCGATTCGCATCTTCGGGCGCGACGGAGCCCAGAAGGCCTCGCTGCCCGTGCCCGCGCGCTTCGCCGTGACCGGTTCGACGCCCGCAGGCGAGGCGACCGCGAACGCCACCCTCGAGGGGCTCACGGTCACGCCCGACGGCCGCACCATCGTCGCCGCGATGGAGGGCGCGCTCGCGGGCGACGTGTCGTCGACCGGCGACGCCACCGCGCACCGCCTGCTGGTCTATACGCAGGCCCGCGGGCATTGGACGCTGTCGAAGCAGATCGAGTACAAGACCGATGCCGGCATGCGGATTCCCGAGGTGGCCGCCTACTCGAACGACGGCCTGGTGGTCGAGGAGGCCTCGTGGTCGGCATCCGTCGGCAACGCCGTGAACCTGTTCGCGGTGACCGGGCTGTCGCACGCCGCCGACGTGAGCCGCGTCGCGAACCTGGGGGATGCCTCACCGCGCCTCGCCGTGAAGAAGACCCTGCTCGCAGACCTGGTCTCGTGCCCGACGCTCGGGGCGCCGGCCCTCGAGACGCAGGCGAACCCGCTGCTCGACAACTTCGAGGGCATGGCGGTGACCGGCCGGCTGCCCGGCGGCAGGTACGGCGTCACGCTCGTCAGCGACGACAACAACAGCGCCGAGCAGCACACCCGGCTGCTCAACCTCGCCGTTGCGCTGCCGTGATTCCTGACTGTTCCTGATGGTGTGCCCCGAGTGGGGGTGTGCATGTCGGTGGCCGCTGGTAGGCAGGGACGCATGACGAACTCAGCCGACCAGACCCCGAACGCCACCCCCGCGGGGCGCGCCCCGCTTCCCGGTAGCGCCCGCCCGCCCGCTGCCGGCATGCAGGCGGCGTCCGTGCCGGCGGGCGCCGAAGCGCGCATCGAGGCGACCCTCGTGCTGCGCCGCCGCGCCGAGCTTCCCGAATCGGTCGTTCGAGGCACGGCGATCTCGCGGGACGAGCTCGCCGCGAAGTACGGCGCCGACCCGGCCGACGTCGAGCGGGTCACCGTCGCGCTCGCCGAACACGGCATCGAGGTGCTGTCGGTCGACCCCGCGAGCCGTCGCCTGCGGGTCGCCGGCACGGTCGAGGCGCTGCAGGCGGCCTTCGGCACGAGTCTCGAGTGGGCCGAGAGCGAGGCGCCGTCGGGCGGCCGGGTCGCGCACTGGCACCGCACGGGCGAGCTGAGCCTGCCCGAGCAGCTCTCGGGAGTCGTGACCGCCGTGCTCGGTCTCGATTCGCGCCCGCAGGCGCGGGCCAACTTCCGCGCGGTGCTGCCCCACGCGGTGTCGTCGAGCTACACGCCGGTGCAGCTGGGCGACATCTACAGCTTCCCCGCCGGAACAGACGGCGGCGGCCGCACCATTGCGATCATCGAGCTCGGCGGGGGCTTCGACGCTTCCGATCTCGACACCTACTTCGCCGGCATCGGGGTGGCCTCGCCGA
>NZ_JBLRDT010000096.1:0-10328 GCF_057512245.1 Gryllotalpicola sp. CP2-P1 | reverse complement strand
CGTGGCCGCGGAAGCCGCGCGGCCCGCGGCGCGCTCCGCGCCCGTGACCGTCGTGGCCCTCATGGAAGTCGTGATGTGAAGTGTTGTCGTATCGCATCGGTCGACCTTTCTGTAACAGGTCTTTGACCTTCAAAGACATATTAACGATATATCGTTTATCGCGCATGTCAAGTGCGGATTATCGTGAGGGCATGCCCCGACTTCGAGCGATCGGAACGCGAGCCCTGATCACCGGCGCCTCGAGCGGCATCGGCGCCGAATTCGCCCGCCAGCTGGCCGCGGCCGGCCTCGACCTGGTGCTCGTCGCCCGTAGCGCGCAGCGCCTCGAGGCCTTCGCCGACGAGCTGCGTTCCGCGCACGACGTCGAGGTCGAGGTGCTGCCGGCCGATCTGCTGACGAAGGCAGGCGTCAAGGCGGCGGAAGCGCGGGTCGGGGCATCCGTCGATCGCATCGACGTGCTCGTCAACAACGCGGGCTTCGGCCTCGCGAAGGACTTCGACCAGAACAGCGTCGACGACGAGCTCGACCTGCTCTCGATGCTCGTCGAGGTGCCGCTGCGGCTCACGCACGCCGCTCTCGCGCACATGCTGCCCGCGGGCGGCGGCACGATCATCAACATCGCGTCGGTCGCGGGCTTCACCCCGCGCGGCACCTACAGCGCGGCGAAGGCGTGGCTGCTGTCGTTCAGCCGGTGGGCGAACCTCGCCTACAAGAGGCGCGGCGTGCGCGTCACGGCGGTCGCCCCGGGCTTCGTGCGCACCGAGTTCCACTCGAGGCTGAGCACGGATGCCCACGCCGCGGCGCCCGCGGGCGCGTCGCTCGAGCCCGCACGGCTCGAGAGGGCCGTTCCCGACTTCCTGTGGCTCTCTGCGCCGGACGTCGTGCGGGCAGCGCTCATCGACACGGCGCGGGGGCGCGCGGTGTCGATCCCGAGCCTGCGCTACAAGCTCATCGTCGCCGCGGCGAAGCTGACGCCCGACGCGATCGCCGAGCGCGTCGCCCGCATGGGCCGGTGAGCTACTGCAGGTTGCCCATCACGTCGCTGGCGACCTCGTAGCTGTCGCCGGGCTCGAGGAACATCTTCGAGTCGATGACGATCCAGTAGCCGTTGTTCGTGAACACCTGCAGCGTGCCGACACCGCCGGCGACGTTGAAGTAGCTGACGGTCCCGGCCGGCGCGCCGTCGATCGGCACCTGCTGCGACTGGCCCGCGACCTGGCCGCTGAACTGGTCGACGTTGTCGGCCGAGGGGTGCGCGACCGCGATCTCGATCGTCTGACCGCTCGTCTGGTTGACCCAGCCGAAGCTCGCGCCCTGGAGCTTCACGAGCTGCTCGGCCGCGCTGCCGGCCTGCACCTTGTAGTCGGGGTCGGGGGAGAAGTTCGGGTTGAAGTCGTAGACCTGCTGCGCGGTCCACACCTGGCCCTGCTGCAGCGTGACCGGCGTCGGGGTCGGCGTGGGCGTCGGCGTCGGGGTGGCCGACTCGGTCGCAGAGCCGTCGGTGGGCGCCGTCGTCGAGCTGCCGGCCTTCGGCGTGTCCTTCGCGGTGCTCGAGCCCTGGCTCGCGCAGCCCGTGAACAGGGCTGCGGCGGTGACACCCGCGAGCAGGGCGGTCGTGATGCGAAGGGAACGTCTGGCAAGCGGCATGGCAGGCACTTTCGTATCGAGCATCCGTGCCGGACTGGGTGATGGCACGCGATCGCGGCGAGCCTATCAAGCCGCCCAGCCCTCTCAGGCCGAGCGAAAGGCCGCTCCCATAGAATCGTTATTTGTGACTCCTGCCGAGCTTTCCTCCGCCCTGTTCGCCCTCGTCGAGCCCATCGTGGCGCGACGCCGCGGCGAGAACCAGGGCGTCGAGATCACGCCGGCCGACGTCACGCTCGAGCGGCCGAAGAACCGCGAGCACGGCGACTGGGCGACGAACATCGCCCTGAAGCTCGCCAAGCCGATCGGGGTGAGCCCGCGCGAGCTCGCCGCCGAGATCGCCGACGCGGCCGCGACGCTGCCCGGCGTGGCATCCGCCGAGGTCGCCGGCCCTGGCTTCATCAACCTGCGCCTCGACGCCGCGGCCGCGGGCCTGCTCGCGAAGACGATCGTCGACGCGGGGGATGCCTGGGGAAGCAACACCACGCAGGCGGGTCGCACCATCAACCTCGAGTTCGTCAGCGCGAACCCGACCGGCCCGCTGCACATCGGCCACACCCGCTGGGCGGCCCTCGGCGACTCGATCGCGCGCGTGCTGAAGGCCTCCGGCGCCGAGCTCGCCCGCGAGTACTACATCAACGACGCCGGCTCGCAGATGGACAAGTTCGGGGCCAGCGTGCTCGCCGCCGCGAAGGGCGAGCCGACGCCGGAAGGCGGCTACCCCGGCCAGTACATCGCAGACCTCGCGCAGCACGTGCTTGAGCAGGTGCCGAACCTTCTCGAGCTGCCGGCCGATGAGGCGCTCGCGACCGCGCGCGAGGCGGCCTATGCGCGCCAGCTCGCCGAGATCAAGCAGTCGCTCGCGAACTTCAACGTGCACTTCGACGTCTACTTCTCCGAGCGCACGCTGCACGCCGTCGACCCCGCGACCGGCACGAGCCGCATCGACGACGCCGTGGAGGACCTGCGCAAGCTCGGCCACGTCTTCGACGCCGACGACGCGGTGTGGGTGCGCACGACCGACTTCGGCGACGACAAAGACCGGGTCATCCGCCGCTCCAACGACGTCTACACGTACTTCGCCGCCGACGCGGCCTACTACCTGAGCAAGTCCGAGCGCGGCTTCGCGCACAAGATCTATCTGCTCGGCGCCGATCACCACGGCTACGTGCATCGCCTCAAGGCGCTCGCGGGTGCCGCGGGCGACGACCCCGAGAAGGACATCGAGGTGCTCATCGGGCAGCTCGTCTCGGTCAACGGCGCGCGCCTGTCGAAGCGCGCGGGCAACATCATCGAGATGGACGATCTGATCGAGTGGCTCGGCACCGACGCGCTGCGCTACTCGCTCGCCCGGTACCCCGCAGACTCACCGCTCGCGCTCGACCCCGACCAGCTGCGCAGCCGCTCGAACGACAACCCCGTCTTCTACGTGCAGTACGCGCACGCCCGCACGAGCTCGGTGACCCGCAACGCGCAGGCGGCCGGCGTCGACACCAGCGTGTTCGAGCCGGGCCTGCTGACGCACGAGACCGAGTCGGCGCTGCTCGGCGCCCTGCAGGAGTTCCCGCGCGTCGTCGCTCACGCCGCCGAGCTGCGCGAGCCGCATCGCGTCGCGCGCTACCTCGAAGAGGTCGCGGGGCTCTACCACCGCTGGTACGACAACTGCCGCGTCATCCCGCAGGGCGAGGAACCCGTCGAGGACGTGCACCGCACGCGCCTCACGCTGAACCTCGCGGTCGGCCAGACGATCCGCAACGGCCTCGACCTGCTCGGGGTCTCCGCTCCGGAGAAGATGTAGCCATCGGGGACGTTCGATGACCGGAGCCCGCCGACTCACCTGGATCATCGTCGCCGTACTCGCGGTGGCGGCAGTCGCGTTCGGCGCCGACGCGGCGCTGCGGTCATATGCCGAGCGGCGCATGCAGAGCGAGATCGCCGAGGCGCTGCCCGCGGGGGTGACCGCGCCGGGCCTCTCGGTCGACGTGCGCGGCTTCTCATTCATCGTCCAGTACCTCGCGGGGCGCTTCGACGAGGTCGAGGTGGATGCCCCGAGCATCACGACCGCGCGCGGCTCGGTCTCGGCATCCGTTCTCGCCACCGACGTGCGCATCGATCGCTCGTTCCGCACCGCGCCCGTGCTCGGCTCGGCGAGCGGCACCCTGCACGTCTCCGAGCAGGCGGTCAACAGCCTGGTCTCGCTGCCCGACCCGACCGCGGCGATCGCGCTGAGCGAGAAGACCGTCACCTACAGCGCGACGACGCAGGTGCTCGGCTTGCCCCTGAGCTATTCGGCCGCCGTGCGCCCGGTGGCCGACGGCGCGATGGTGCGGCTCTACCCGAAGTCGGTCAACGTCACCTCGGGGCCCGTGCACTTCGACGTGAAGTCGCTGCTCGGCGGGGTCTTCGACGGCAAGCCGATCAACGTCTGCATCGCGCCCTACCTGCCGGCGGGACTCAACGTCGGCGACATCGAGATCGCGCGCAGCAAGGCGGCGATCGACTTCCACGCCACGGACTTCTCGCTCGACCCGAAGACGTTCCAGACCCACAGCGCCTGCCCGGCTTCTTAGCCGCCCCCGCGGTTCGAGGCGCCCGTCGTCCCCGGCGCCCAATGTCCCCGGCGCCCGCGGTCCCGTTCCGCGCGCCCGCCGCGCCTTTCCCCATGCCCGCCGAGACGTGCGCCGATGGGGGAATCCCGCGCCAAAGGCCCGTTTCGGAACATCTCGGTGGCGCCGGGAAGACTGATCGAGCACACGACTTGCCCCTCACAGACGAGGTCGGCGCGCGATTCTCCCCAGAACGGCCCTTGGCCACGAATGCGCACCACGACGCGTCGGCAGACTCGCGGCCATGCGCCACCCTGAGCCCCTGCCCACGCATCTTGAAGCCGCGCCGTTCACCGTCGCCCAGGCCGACGAGTCGGGCGTCTCACGCGATCGGCTCAGGGCACGTGACCTCGCGAACCCCTTCCGCGGCGTGCGGGTGCCGCGTGCCCTCCTCGAGAACGCCGACCCGGACGCACAGTTCGCGATTCTGTGCGACGCCTACCAGGCGCGGATGCCTCGCGGATGGTTCTTCAGCGGGCCGACAGCCGCCCGCATCCTCGGCGTGCCCCTGCCCGCCCGCCTCGAGCAGCTCGTGGTCCATGTCACCGCGCCGACGGCTTTCGCTCCTCGCGGAAGGTTCGTCGTCGGGCACACCGCGCAGAACGCCGAGACGACACTGCTCTTCGACCGCCCGGTGCGCGTGGCGGCCGAGCTGTGGTGCGAGCTGGCGCGGTTCCTCACCGTCGACGAGCTCATTGCCGCGGGCGACCGCATGCTGTCGGACAAGCCGGTGATGCTCACGACGCGCCGCCATCTCGAGCGGGCGCTCGCCGCGCACGGCGCGGGGCGCGGGGTTCGCAAGCTGCGCGAGGCGCTTCCGCAGCTCAGAGAGAACGTGTGGTCGCCGCGCGAGACCTGGGCGCGGCTCGTGATCGTGCGGGCGGGGCTGCCGGAGCCGGCGCGCAACGAGCGGATCCACGGGCCCGATGGGAAGCTCATCGCGATCGGCGACCTCGTCTATCGCCGGTGGAAAGTGCTGGTCGAGTACGAGGGCGAGCGATGGCACCGGCACCGCTGGTCGGGCATCGACGTCGACCGCTACAACCGGCTCGTGCTCGCCGGCTGGACGGTGATCCGCGTGCGCAGGCACCACACCGCCGCCGATGTCGAGCGGATGACCCGCGAGGCGCTTCTCCTGAAGGGTTGGCGCCCCTGAGGCCGCCACCGAAAAGTGCGCAGAGGGGTGAATGCCGCCGCCGAGCCCCGTTTCGGAACGTTTCGGCACGGTTCCGGGGCATCCGTCGCCGCCCGGTAAACTGGCGCGCAATCCCCACCGAGCACCGAGGACACCTGTGGTCACCAACCCCCTGGCGCCGAGCTGGCTGACCGTTCCTGACGACGCGAACGAGCTGCCCGCCGCGATCTGGCCGGCAAGCGCCCGCCGCGAGGGCGACGGGGTCGTCAGCGTCGGGGGAGTGCCGGTCACGCAGCTCAAAGCGCGGTTCGGCTCGCCCCTCTACGTCATCGACGAGGCGGATGCCCGCGCCAGAGCCGCCCGCATCCACGACGCCTTCGCCGCCGCGGCCGCCGCCGTGGGCACGACCGTCACGGTCTACTACGCCGGCAAGGCGTTCCTGTCGACCGAAGTCGCGCGGTGGGTCACCGAGGCGGGGCTGAACCTCGACACCTGCAGCGGTGGCGAGCTCGCGGTCGCCCTCGCGGCCGGCGTCGACCCGGCCCGGCTCGGGCTGCACGGCAACAACAAGTCCCTCGCAGAGATCGACCGCGCCGTCGAGGTCGGCCTCGGCACGATCGTGCTCGACTCCGAGCAGGAGATCGAGCGCGTCGCCGCAGCCGCCGAGCGCCACGGCCGCCGCCAGCGGGTGCGACTGCGCGTGAAGTCGGGCGTGCACGCCGAGACCCACGCCTACCTCGCGACCGCCCATGAGGACCAGAAGTTCGGCGTCTCGCTCGGCGAGGTCGAGGGCCTGGTCGCAGACATCCGCTCGCATGCCTCGCTCGAGTTCGTCGGGCTGCACTGCCACAACGGCACCCAGGTCTTCGGCTCGGCCGGCATCGCGGAATCGGCGCGGCGCCTGCTCGAGGTGCACGCGCGGCTGCTCGCGGGCGGCCCGGTGCCCGAGCTGAACCTCGGCGGCGGCTTCGGCATCGCCTACAACACCGGCGACGACGCGACCGACGCGTGGGAGCTCGCGAAGCCCATCGTCGACTCGGTCGCGCAGCACTGCGCCGCGCTCGGCATCCCCGTGCCTCACCTCGCCTTCGAGCCCGGCCGTGCCATCATCGGCACCCCGGGCGTCACGCTCTACGAGCTCGGCACCACGAAGCCCGTCGAGGTCGACGCCGAGACCGGCGGCACCGCGACCCGCCTGTACGCGAGCGTCGACGGGGGCATGAGCGACAACGCGCGCTACGCGCTCTACCAGGCGCAGTTCAGCGCGCGGCTCGCGTCGAGGCGATCGGATGCCCCGCCCGCGCTCGTGCGCATCGCGGGCAAGCACTGCGAGTCCGGTGACATCGTGGTTGACGCCGACTACCTGCCCGGCGACGTGCGCCCCGGCGACCTGCTGGTCGTGCCGGCCACCGGCGCCTACTGCTTCTCTCTGTCGAGCCGCTACAACTACCTTCCCCGGCCGGCCGTCGTCGCCGTGCGCGACGGCGAGGCCCGCGTGATCGTGCGCGGCGAGACCGAGGAAGACCTTCTCTCTCACGACGCAGGGGTAGTCCTTTGATCGAATACCGCACCCTCAGGATCGCCCTGCTCGGCGGCGGCACGGTCGGCTCGCAGGTCGCCCGACTGCTGCTCGAGAACGGCGACGAGCTGTCGAGCCGCGTCGGCGCGCGCATCGAGCTCGCCGGAATCGCCGTGCGCGACCTCGACAAGCCCCGCGACGCGAGCCTGCCGCGCGAGCTGTTCACGACCGATGCCGAGCAGCTGATCCTCGGCGCCGACATCGTCGTCGAGCTGATGGGCGGCATCTCACCGGCGCGCGAGCTGATTCTGAAGGCGCTGAACTCGGGCGCCGACGTGGTGACCGGCAACAAGCAGCTGCTCGCCACCCACGGCACCGAGCTGTTCGACCTGGCGGGCCAGGTCGGCGCGCAGCTCTACTACGAGGCGGCCGTCGGCGGCGCGATCCCCATCATCCGGCCGCTGCGCGACAGCCTCGCGGGCGATCGGGTCACCCGCATCCTCGGCATTGTCAACGGCACGACGAACTACGTCCTCGACCGCATGGATGTCGACGGCGACGAGCTGGGCGAGGCGCTCGCCGTGGCGACCGAGCTCGGCTACGCAGAGGCCGACCCGACCGCCGACATCGGCGGCTACGACGCCGCGGCGAAGGCCGCTCTGCTCGCGAGCCTCGCGTTCCACACCGACGTGCCGCTCGAAGCCGTGTACCGCGAGGGCATCGAAGACATCACGAAAGAGCAGGTCGATCTGGCCCGCGACATGGGCTACGCCGTGAAGCTGCTCGCCATCTGCGAGCGCATCGCCGCGCCCGAAACGGGGGAGGCCGCGGTGTCGGCACGCGTCTACCCCGCGCTCGTGCCGCGCAGGCATCCGCTCGCCGCTGTTCACGGCGCGCACAACGCGGTCTTCGTGCAGGCGGAAGCCGCGGGCGACCTCATGTTCTACGGCGCCGGAGCGGGCGGCATCCAGACCGCCTCGGCCGTGCTCGGCGATGTCGTGTCGGCCGCGCGCCGCCATGTCGCGGGCGGCCCGGGCGTCGCGGAATCGACGCACGCCGAGCTGCCCGTGCTGCCCGTCTCGGCGGCCGTCACGCGCTACCACGTGACGCTGCACGTCGCCGACCAGCCCGGCGTGCTCGCCGAGATCGCGCGCCTGTTCGCCGAGAACGGCGCGTCGATCGAGACCGTCGTGCAGTCGTCGGCGGCCCCAGGCACAGCGGGCGGCGAGACCCCGACGGCTACCCTGGTCATCGGAACCCATGCAGCCCTCGAGGCGTCGCTCGCGGCGACCGTCGAGGCGCTGCGCGCCAGCGCGGCGGTCACCTCGATCGCCCACGTGCTGCGGATCGAAGGAGCGTAAAGCAAGTGGCCCACCAGTGGCAGGGAGTCCTGCACGAGTACCGCGACCGCCTCGATGTGACGGATGCCACGCCGATCGTCACCCTGGGGGAGGGCGGCACCCCGCTCATCGAGGCCCCCTCGCTCTCGCGCCGCACGGCCGCCCGCGTGTACATCAAGTACGAGGGCATGAACCCGACGGGCTCCTTCAAGGACCGCGGCATGACGATGGCGATCTCGAAGGCCGTCGAGGCCGGGGCCAAGGCCGTCATCTGCGCCTCCACGGGCAACACCTCGGCGTCGGCCGCCGCCTACGCCGCGCACGCCGGCATCAAGGCCGTCGTGCTGATCCCCGAGGGGAAGATCGCGCTCGGCAAGCTGAGCCAGGCGATCGTGCACAACGCCGAGATCGTGCAGCTCACGGGCAACTTCGACGACTGCCTGGATGTCGCGCGCGAGCTCGCCGCGGAATACCCGGTGCACCTCGTCAACTCCGTCAACAACGATCGCATCGAGGGGCAGAAGACCGCCGCGTTCGAGATCGTCGAGCGCCTCGGCGATGCCCCCGACTTCCACTTCATCCCCGTCGGCAACGCCGGCAACTACACCGCCTACACTCGCGGCTTCGTCGAGGAGCTCGAGCGCGGCGTCGCCACCAAGCTGCCGCGCATGTTCGGCTTCCAGGCGGCGGGCTCGGCGCCCATCGTGCTCGGCCACCCCGTGAAGGACCCCGACACGATCGCCTCGGCGATCCGCATCGGCAACCCCGCCTCGTGGAGCCTCGCGCTCGAGGCCCGCGACAGGACGCAGGGCTACTTCGGGGCGATCGACGACGAGACGATCCTCGCCGCGCAGAAGCTGCTCGCGGCCGAGGTCGGCGTGTTCGTCGAGCCGGCGAGCGCCATCGGCGTGGCCGGGCTGCTCGAGCGGCACGCCGCCGGGGCGATCCCCGAGGGCTCGGTCGTGACGATCACCGTCACGGGCCACGGCCTCAAGGACCCGCAGTGGGCGCTGCGCCAGGCCGACGGCTCTGAGGTGCAGCCGACCGTCGTCGAGGTCTCGGCGAGTGCGGTCGCCGGCGCGATCGGGCTGGAGAAGGCATCCGTCGGGGCACCTGCATGATGTCGGCGGGCCCGGATTCCGGTCCGATGCCCGGGCCGGCGGCTGTGGCCGCCGGCGGTTCCTCGGCGATTCCCGTGGGTCGCAGCGTACACGTGCGCGTGCCCGCGACGACCGCCAACCTCGGGCCGGGCTTCGACACCCTCGGGCTGGCGCTCTCGCTCTACGACGAGCTCGAGGTGACGGTCTCGGCTGTGCCCGGTGTGCGCGTCGAGGTGCACGGTGTGGGCTCCGACGGCTCGGTGCCCACGGATGCCACGAACCTGGTCGCCTCCGTCATCCTCGACGTCCTCGGCCGAAAGGGGGCGCTGGTTCCGGGGCTCGACATCGTCGCGCGCAACGCGATTCCGCACGGGCGGGGGCTCGGTTCATCGGGTGCCGCGATTGTCGGCGGCATCATGGCGGCGAAGGGCCTGCTCGCCGGGCTCGTCGAGTTCGATTCCTCCGAGCTGCTCGCGATCGCGACCGAGCTCGAGGGGCATCCCGACAATGTCGCGCCCGCCTTGTTCGGCGGCCTCACGATCGCCTGGGTCGAGCCGGGCGGCCCGCAGCACAAGAAGCTCAACGTGCACCGGGGCGTCTCGCCGGTGGTGTTCGTGCCGGCGCACACCGTGCCGACCAAGCTCGCGCGCTCGCTGCAGCCGGCGCAGGTGCCGCACGAGGACGCGGTGTTCAACGTGTCCCGCTCGGCGCTGCTGATCGCGGCGCTGATCCAGAGCCCCGAGCTGCTGCTGTCGGCCACCGAGGACAAGCTGCACCAGAACTACCGTGCCGCGGCCATGCCCGATACGAGCGCGCTGGTCGGTCTGCTGCGGGCCGCCGGGTTCCCTGCCGTCGTCTCGGGCGCCGGGCCGAGCGTGCTGGTGCTCTGCGAGCGGCCGGCCGACCGCCTGCGGGCCGCCGAGCTCGTCGCCGCGCAGTCGCCGGTGGAGTGGCAGCCCCTGATGCTGGCGGTCGACTTCAAGG
>NZ_JBLRDT010000095.1:0-10391 GCF_057512245.1 Gryllotalpicola sp. CP2-P1 | reverse complement strand
TGCGGCGGGCGCTCGGTCGTCGGCACGTCATAGGTGAACAGCTCGAGCACGGTGTCGTCGCCCTTGAGGTAGTCGATGTGGAACCCGCGCGCGTCGTGCGGCTGCTCGATCGTGCCGATGCGTGTGAAGCCGAGCGGCGCATAGAACGCCTCACTCGCCGCGCGGTCGGCGACTGTGACCGCGACGTGGTCGAAGCGCGGGCGCGCCGGGGTGCCGAGGGCGCGTTCGCGTGCGACGCCGCCTTCGTCGTGCACGACCGTGTACTGCAGGTCGCGCTGGACGAACTCGAGCAGGGTGCCTTCCGGGGCGTAGAAGAACGCGATGCGCACACCGCCTTCCGCCTCGAGCGGGTCGAGATGGAACGGGACGCCGGCCTCTTTCAGCGGCTCGACCAGGGCATCCACATCGGCGACCTTGAATCCGACGTGACGGAAGCCCCTGACGAGGTCGTCGGCGACCCACGTGGATGCCGCGGGGTCCGCCAGCCGCCGCAGTTCGATCACGGCGGTGTCGACGTCGAGCTCGGCGCGCTCGGGCGTCACCTCGCCGACGGGCTGCGCCGCGATGAAGCGGCGGTAGAAGTCCGCGCTGCGCTCGACGTCGGTCGTGTTGATCAGGATTCTGCGGATCGCCATGGTTGCGGCCTCCTCGGCTCAGGGGCGGGGTTTGATGTTGAGGTTGACGCCGAGCGTGCCCTCGCCGTCGATGATGGTCCAGCTGCCGCCGGGGTACACGCCGACGTTCCGCAGCGGGAATCCCTTCGACTCCAGCTCGCCGACCACGTCGTCGCGCGCGTCACCCACCTGGAAGCCGAGGTGGTGCACCCCGTTGCCGTGCGCGTCGAGGAACTCGCGGAAGGTGGACGGGTTCGCGTCGGGCTCGTGCAGCTCGATGACGAAGCCGCGTTCCGAGCAGTCGACGACCGCCACCTTCAGGCCGTACTGCGCCGGCTCGCCGCGGTACAGCTCATTCGGGTTCGGCTCGGCCGCCGACACCCGCACCTCAGGGCGGGGAACGTCGAACACCTCGCACCACGCGTCGAGGGCGCGCTCGATGTCGTCGACGACGAGCGCGATCTGGATCAGATTGCGCAGGGGCACGGGATGCTTCACAGGCGTCTTCCTTCGGTGGAGTGATGCGGCCGCCGCCGCGCTCAGTTCTTGACCGCGCCGAGCGTGAGGCCGGCGACGAACTGGCGCTGCATCCAGACGTAGACGAGGATCACGGGCACGATCGACATGGTCAGGCCGGCGGTCAGGGTGGGCCAGTCGGTGTTGTACTGCCCCATCAAGCTGAACAGCACGGGTTGCAGGGGCAGCTTCCCCGTGTCCTGCAGCACCGTGTTGGCGTAGAGGAACTCGTTCCAGGTCTGCAGGAACTGGAAGATGATGACCGTCGCCATTCCGGGCCGGGCGAGCGGAAGGACGACCCGCCGGAACACCTGCAGCTCGGTGGCGCCGTCGACGCGGGCTGCCTGCACCAGCTCGTCGGGCAGGGTCTCGAAGAACGCGCGCATCAGGAACATCGAGAACGGCGCCGAGCTCGAGACATAGAGGATCAGCAGGCCGAGCTGGTTGTTCAGCAGGCCGATGGCACGCAGCTGCAGATAGAGCGGGATGATCAGGGACGTCGCCGGCATCATCAGCGTCGCGAGCAGGGCGACGTAGAGCACGTTCTTGAACGGGAAGCGCAGCTTGGCGAAGGCGTAGCCGGCGAGCGACGCGAAGATCACGACACCGGCGACCGTCGCCGCCGTGATCCACAGGCTGTTCAGGAAGTGCACCGCGAAGCCCGTCGACACCCACGCCTCCGGGTAGGCCGCGAAGGTCAGGTGCGTCGGGAAGATCGGGCCGGTGAAGATCGTGTTCTGCGGGCGCAGCGACGTCAGCACCAGCCAGATCAGCGGGAACACGGTGAAGGCGGCGATCGCGATCAGGATGAATGAGGCGAAGGACTTCCCGATCGGGGCCGGTCGTCTGCGCCGCTGCTGCGCGGCGGGGCGGCGGTCGGTGCGCGGCACCTGCCCGGGGCGGGCCATGGTCGTCGTCATCGCTGCGCCCTCCGCGTCAGGAACACCTGCACCGCGACCGCGACCCCGCACAGCAGCATCACGATCACGCTGAACGCGCTGCCGTAGCCGAGCTGGGGGATCGAGCCGGCGGTCGACCCGAACGCCAGCGAATAGAGGTACGTGCCGAACACCTCGGAGGCGTGGCTCGGCCCTCCGCCGGTCATCACGAAGATGATGTCGAAGACCTTGAACCCGTTCATGAGGTTGAGGCTCACGACGATCGCCGTCACCACCCGCAACCCCGGAATCGTCACGAAGCGGAACTGCTGCCACCGGCTCGCGCCGTCGATCTGCGCCGCCTCGTAGTAGGTCGGATCGACGCCCTGGATGCCGGCGAAGTAGATCAGCATGTTCGTGCCGATCGCACCCCACAGCGACACCACGATGATCGCCGGCAGCACCGTCGCCGGGTTGCTCAGCCAGTTCGTGGCGAGGCCGTCGAGACCGAGCCCCCTCAGCGCCTTGTTCAGCGTTCCGAGGTTCGGGTCGTAGATCAGCTTCCACAGCACGCCCGACACGACGAACGAGACGATCCCGGGGATGAAGAGGATGGTGCGGATGACGACGCTGAGCCCGCTCCACACGTAGTTCAGCAGCACCGCGATGAACAGCGGGATCACCGTCTGGAGGACCGTCGTGACGATGGCGTAGACGATCGTCGTGATGAACGCCTGCCGGGCGACCGGGTCGTTCCACATCCGCTCGTAGTTCGCGAAGCCCGTGAAGGTGGGGCTGCCGAACCCGCTCCAGCTCGTGAAGCCGAGATAGATCGCGAACACGATCGGCCACCCCACGAACACCGCGAACAGCACGGTGATCGGAATGGAGAAGACGTAGCCCGCGAGCCGCTCCGAGCGCTGCAGCCGCCACAGGTGCGACCCTCCCGACGTGGAGCGGCCGCGGCGCGGCATCCCCCGTGAAATCGTCTGACTCGACATCCGCCGGCCCCCTCCTTTCTCAGCCGCGCGCGTTGACGACAGCGGTCTGCATCTGCTTCGCGACGTCCGCGGGGGAGGCCTTCTGGTCGAAGATCTTCGTCAGCGGGTCGCCCGAGGCGGACGAGCCTGCCCCGAACGGGATGTGGGGGCATCCGTCGGGCAGCCACGACGCCATCTGCTTGATCTGCGGGCTCGTGACCCGGTCGACGGCGGACTGGGTCGCCGGCATGCTGCTCGAGTCGTTCATGAGCTTCGAGTAGACGTCGGGCGAGTAGAGGTACTTGAGCACCTCGAGCGCCGCGTCCTTCGCCTTGCTCGTCTCGGAGACGGCGAAGCCGGCGCCAGCCTGGTCGGCCGTCCAGTGACGCGCCCCGGTCTTGATCGCGGGGGTCTTCATGATCTTGTACTTCTTCACGAAGTCGGGCGTCGCGTTCTGGATGAGGCCCGCGGGGATCCACGAGCCGGCGAACAGCATGGCCGCGGCGCCGGTGTAGAAGAGCTGGGTCGCCTGGTCGCCCGAGGTTCCCGTGGTGCCTTTCTGGAAGACGTTCGCCTTGACGATCCGGTCGTTCAGCTCGAGCGCCTTGACCACCGGCTCGTTCGTCCACTTGTAGCCCTTCTCGAGCTGGTCGAGCTTGAGGAAGTAGGTCGGGTCGTCGGTGACCTGGGTGATGAGCGGCAGGAAGAAGTCGAGAGCGCTCGTGCCGGGGTTCGCGCTGAACGCGACCGACGACTTGCCCGTCGCGTTGACCTTCTGGGCGACGTCGATCAGGTCGTCCCACGTCTCGGGCTCGCCGTCGACGCCGGCCGCCGCGAACAGCTCGGGGTTGTAGAAGATGCCGAAGGTCTGCGCCTCCCAGCCGAGCGCGTACTGCTTGTCGCCGTCGCTGTACTCCTGGTTCTCGGCGGGGAAGAAGTCCTTCAGGAAGTCGCTGCCGAGCTCCTTCTTGAGGTCGGCGGAGATGCCCTGCTTGCCGTAAGTGATGGCACGCACGTGCGGCGCGAAGATCTCGGGCACGTCGCCGCCCGAGACCGCCGCGGTGAGCGCGGGCAGGTACTGGTCCGGCGTTCCGAAGATGCGCAGGTTCACCTTGATGTGCGGATGCTTGTCTTCGAAGTCCTTGATGACCTTCGGCAGGGTGTCCTTCTGCTCGGTGTACCAGCTCCACACGCGAACGGTGGTGGTGCCGGAGCTCGAGCTGGCCGACCCGCCGGAGCAGGCCGCGAGCAGGCTGGCCGTGGCGGCGGCGCCGAAGCCCGCCGCGCCGGCCTTGAGCAGGGTGCGCCGGTCGAGCCGGGTTCGTGCGAACGCGGAGCCGAGCGAGCTCGCGCCGTTGATGCTGTGCATTTCGATCTCCTCATTGAGACGGTTCGCTCTTCCCGGCCGAGGGGTCACGCGCCGGGGTTGCGAACTTTCTATCTCAAGGTAAGCAAGTTTGCAATGGTTGCGGATGCCCCGTCCCGACTCGCGCGCCGCGCGGCACTCGCCCCACGCGGCCAACTTCACGCCGGCGTCAGATCGATTACTGCGTACTCGATGAGGCTTGGCCCCATGATGGAGTCATGGCCTTCGAGCGACTGCACGACCCGTCCGTCATCAGCTTCGCGAGCGACAACTACGCCGGGGCCATTCCCGAGGTGCTCGAGGCGATGTTCATCGCCAACGGCGGGCACCAGCCGAGCTACGGCGCCGACGCCTACAGCGCCCGCCTCACGGCCCTCATCAAAGAGCACTTCGGCGACGCCGCCGAGGCCCACGTGGCCCTGAACGGCACGGGCGCGAACGTGCTCGCCCTGCAGAGCATCACCGAGCGCTGGTCAGGGGTGATCTGCGCGGAATCCGCCCACATCAACACCGACGAGAACGGCGCCCCCGAGCGCGTCGGCGGCCTCAAGCTCCTGCCGGTGCCGACCGCCGACGGCAAGCTCACCCCCGAGCTCATCGACAAGCAGGCGTGGGGCTGGGGTGACCAGCACCGCGCGCAGCCGAGCGTCGTGAGCATCACACAGGCGACGGAGTTCGGCACGGTCTACACCGCCGACGAGATCGCCGCCGTTGCCGACCATGCGCACAGCCGCGGCCTGACCCTGCACATGGACGGCGCCCGCCTCGCCAACGCCGCCGCCGCGCTCGAGCTGCCGCTCGCCGATTTCACGACCGAGGTCGGCGTCGACATCGTGAGCTTCGGTGCGAGCAAGAACGGCGGGCTGTTCGGCGAGGTCGTCGTCATCGTCGACCCCGAGACGACGCTCGGCATCGAATACCTGCGCAAGGCCGACATGCAGGTGCCGAGCAAGCAGCGCTTTATCGCCGCGCAGCTCGTGGCGATGCTCGAGGACGGCCTGTGGCTGCGCGCCGCCCAGCACGCCAACGAGATGGCGGCGCTGCTGCGCGAGCAGCTCGAAGAGGCGGTCGCGGATGCCTCTGCCCCCGGCCTCTCGTTCACGCAGCCGACCCAGTCCAACGCCGTCTTCGCGACCCTGCCGAAGGTCGCCGCCGACATCGTGCGCCGCCGCTACGCGTTCTACGACTGGGATTCGACCCGCACCGACGGCTTCGCCGAGGTGCGCTGGATGACCGCGTGGGACACGAGCGAGGAGGACGTCGAAGCCTTCGCCGACGCCATAGTGGAGGCGACCCAGGCGGTCGTGTAGCCGGGATCGCGGGCATCCACTTTTGCATCCGTGTTGCATCTAAGTTAGACTTAAGCCATCGAGCGGGGCCGCAACCGGGTGCAGCGGGCGGCCCGACGCTCGGGGTCGACGCCGACCCACCCGGTCCTCGGCCGGCGGGCTCGCCTCCCACCCCCCTGTAGATCCCGTCGGTCGAGCAAGACCGCACCCCATCCCTCACGCACGATTCTTCACACGCGATCCGTCGCGCGCGGCGCCCGGAATACCTCCTCGCCCTCATGCGTTCGCATGGTGTTGTACAAGCCATCGGCGCTGACGCCGAGCCCCGAGCAATCGAGAGGAGTCAGCGCGATGACGCTGATCAGTGAGACCAAGAGCGCGCAGACGGATGCCCCCATCCTCGATGTCCTCGCCGCGCGCTGGAGCCCCCGCGCCTACACCGCAGAGCCCATCGACGAGTCGAAGCTCGCCTCGGCCCTCGAGGCCGCGCGCTGGAGCCCGTCCGCCGGCAACTCGCAGCCCTGGCGCTTCATCGTCGCGCGTCGCGGCTCGGCCGCTTTCGAGAAGGTCTCGGCCGCACTGATGGGGTTCAACCAGGCCTGGGCACCCGCGGCGTCGGTGCTGCTCGTCGGGCTGTACACTGAGCTGCGCGACAGTGAGGGCAAGCTGCGGGCGACCCCGAGCTACGACCTCGGCCAGGCGATGGCGCACCTGTCGATCCAGGCGCACCACGACGGTCTGCACGTGCACCAGATGACCGGCTTCGACCCCGAGGCTCTCGCGGCGTCGTTCGAGCTGCCCGCCGACGTGAAGCCCTTCGTCGTCGCCGCCATTGGCACCGTCGGCGCGCCCGACGACCTCGACGAGGTGCTGGCCGAGCGCGAGCGCCAGCCGCGCACGCGCCTCTCGCGCACCGAGATCGTCCTCGTCGACGAGTAGAGCGTCACGCCGCCCCGCACGCTGGTCGAGTAGCAGCCGGTGCCTGCGCCGGCGTCACGCTGGTCGAGTAGCAGCCGGCGCCTGCGCCGGCCGCGTATCGAGACCCCCTCCTCGCCGGGAAACGGTCTCGATACGCTCCTTCGTCGCTACTCGACCACCGGGGCGGGCCGCAGGCCGTCGGTGACCAGCTTGATGAGACGCCGCAGCGCGGCATCCGAATCACCGCGCCTCTCGGACGCCCACGCGAGCGAGCCGATCAGGGCATTGAGGTCGGATGCCTGCACGTCGGCGCGCACCGCGCCGGCCTCTTTGGCGCGCGCCAGGATCTTCGCGGTTCCCGCCGTCATCGGCTGACAGCTCGTGCACAGCGGCGAGCTCGGGTCTTGCAGGGCGGTCGCGATCGACTCGGGCAGACCGCCGTAGGTGCGCAGGTGACGCGCGAGCTCGAGAATCCACTCGTCAAGGGCGGCCGCCGGGTCATCTGCGGCCATCAGGCGCCGGGCCGTGTCGCGCAGCTCGTCGAGTGCCCCGTGCAGTGCAGCGGCGAGCAGCGCGTCGCGGGTGGGGAAGTGGCGGTACAGCGTGCCAGGGCCCACGCCCGCGCGGCACGCGATGTCGTCGAGAGAGGCTCCGGTGCCCTTCTCGGCGAAGGCCTGCGCCGCGACCTGCACGATCTTGTCGTAGTTCCGCTGCGCATCGGCGCGCAGGGGCCGCTTCAGCATTGCGGCATCCGTCATCATGTCGTTCACTCCCAGCGAACCGGATTCAGCCTCCGCTTGTTGACAAAGCGGAGGCAATCTCCATATTGTGAGGATTCCGAAAGACGGAGACTTCCTCCGGATTCGGATTCACCGTACACCTTCTCGTGATCGGACGTCGCGTGACCGACACTCTTTCCCTTGATCTCACAGGCCCCGCGAAGGGTCTCTCTTCCCGCGAGTCGGGTCTCCATTCGCCTGACGGTGGCGCGACCAGCAGTCGACCTCGCACGGCGATCCTCGGGCTCATCACCGTCTTCATCACCCAGCTCATGCTCGTGGTCGACGCGAGCATCGTGAACGTCGCCCTTCCCGACATCCAGAAGGCGCTGCACTTCACCCCGAGCGGCCTCAGCTGGGTCGTCACGGGCTACGCCCTCGCATTCGCGGGGCTCATGCTGCTCACCGGCAAGCTCGGCTCGAAGATCGGCGCCAAGCGCGCTCTCATCATCGGCACGCTCGTCTTCATCGTGGCGAGCGCGGCGGGCGGGCTCGCGCCCACAGCATCCGCCCTCGTCATCGCCCGCGTGGTGCAGGGCGTCGGCGCCGCGATCGCCGCCCCGAGCACCCTGGTGCTGCTCATCGAGAACACGACCCCCGGCGCGCAGCGCAACCGCGCGATGAGCCTGTTCGTGCTCGCGGCCGGCTCGGGCGGCGCGATCGGCCTCATCCTCGGCGGCGTGCTCACGACCGGCCTCGGCTGGGAGTGGGTCATGTTCGTCAACGTGCCGATCGGCATCCTGATCGCCGTCGGCGCCGCGTTCTTCCTCGGCGAGACCGAGCGCACCCGCGAGACGCTCGACTTCGGCGGCGCCGCGACCAGCGTGATCGCGATGGTCGCACTCGTCTACGGCTTCACCGAGGCCGCGAACTCGGGCTGGGGCAGCCCGGTCGTGATCGTGTCGTTCGCCGTCGCGCTCGCCTCGCTCATCGGCCTCGTCGCGATCGAGCGCAGCCACCACTCGCCCGTGGTCCCGCTGCAGCTGTTCACCCGGTCGCGCAGCGCCGTGCCGCTCATCTCGATGCTGTTCGTGCCGGCCGGCATGTTCGCGTTCTTCTACCTGATCACGCTGTTCACGCAGGACGTCTACCACTTCAGCGCGCTCGGCACCGGCCTCTCGCTGCTGCCGTTCGTCGTGACGATGATCGTCGTCTCGCAGTTCGCGCCGCGGCTGCTTCCCCAGTTCGGCGAGCGCCTCGTCGGCGCCGTCGGACTCGCCGCGCTCGTCGTCGGGCTCGGCTGGCTCTCGCAGCTGCACGCCGACGAGAGCTACGCCGCGGGCATCCTCGGCCCCATCATCGTGATGGGCCTCGGCGCCGGCCTCACCTTCGCGCCGCTCACCGGGCTGATCATGGCGCACGCCCCCGAGGGGCACGTCGGCACGACCTCGTCGGTGCTGCAGACCATGCAGCAGCTCGGCGGATCGATCGGCGTGGCCGTGCTGTCGACCGTGTTCGTCTCGGCGGCCGCGACGGCGGGCGTCGCGGGCGGGCTGACCACCGCGATCATCGGCGGCGTGGTGTTCGTCGGCGTCGCGTTCCTGCTCTATGCGCTCTGGGGGTCGAACGCGCCGGCGACGGCCGAGGGCGCGGATGCCGCGCCCGGTGTGACCCACTAGGGGTCGCGCCTCGCGCCTCGCGCGCCGGCCCGGGCGTCACAACCGCGGTTCATTCGACTCGATGACCCGTAATCGTGACGACCGGGCGGCGCCGGGGAACACCGGCGCAGGTGCGCGCCGCTACGGCTTCAGCAGCGCCTTGATCGCCCGACGCTCGTCCATCGCGGCGTACGCCTCGGCCACCTCCGAGAGCGGCAGCTCGAGATCGAAGACGCGCCCGGGCTTGAGCGAGCCGTTCCAGACCTCGGGCAGCAGCTCGTCGATGTAGTTGCGCACCGGCGCCATACCGCCGCGCACGCCGACGTTCGAGTCGAACAGCTGGCGAACGGGCAGCTCGGGGCCGCCGCTCGGCACGCCGACGAAGCCCACCTGGCCGCCGGGGCGGGCCGAGCGCAGCGCCTGGTCCATCGACTCCTTCGTGCCGACGCATTCGAGCACGGCGTCGGGCCCGACGCCATCGAAGAGCGCCTTGACCGCAGCGATGCCCTCGTCCCCGCGCTGCTCGACGATGTCGGTCGCGCCGAAGTCGCGGCCGAGGTTCTGGCGGTCTTCGTGGCGCGACATCAGCACGATGCGCGCGGCGCCGAGCCGCTTCGCGGCGAGCACAGCGGACAGCCCCACGGCACCGTCACCGACGACCGCGACGGTCGAGCCCTGCTTCACGCCGGCCGAGACAGCCGCGTGGTGGCCGGTGCCGAACACGTCGGCGAGGGTGAGCAGGTGCGGAACGAGCTCGGCGCTCGGCTGACCGGGCGTCGCGACCAGCGAGCCGTCGGCATGCGGCACGCGGACATACTCGCCCTGTGCGCCCTGCATGTCGTTGCCCCAGTGGTCCTTGCCGCCCCACCAGCCGATCTCGAGGCACGACGTCGTGAAGCCGTTCCGGCAGTTCACGCACGTCATGTCGCAGTCGTAGAACGGTGCGATCACGAAATCGCCGACGTTGATCTTCGACACCGTGTCGCCGACGGATTCCACGATTCCGACGAATTCATGGCCGATGCGCGCCGGATGCTTCACCGGGGTGATCCCCCGGTAGCGCCACAGATCCGAGCCGCAGACGCACGCCGCCACGACCCTCACGATGGCGTCCCCGCCGGTGATCAGCTCGGGCTTCGGAACCTCTTCGTATCGAACGTCGTTCTTGCCGTAGAGGGTCGTCGCGTGCATGCGTCAAGCGTAAGCGCGGTGCGACATCCGCATTTGTCCTACATTTGGCTATTTCGTGCGACAATCGATGCATGCCCCGTCTCGCACCCCACGTTCCGCTCGCCGAGCAGGTCGCCGAGCAGCTGCGGCAGCGCATCGCCGACGGCGAGTTCGAGGTCGGCTCGCGCCTGCCGACCGAGCATCAGCTGACCGAGGAGCTCGGGGTGAGCCGCAACAGCGTGCGCGAGGCGCTGCGCTCGCTCGTGCACGCGGGGCTGCTGCG
>NZ_JBLRDT010000094.1:0-10500 GCF_057512245.1 Gryllotalpicola sp. CP2-P1 | reverse complement strand
GCGACGGGCCCTTTCGCGCGCGCCGCGAGCCGCGCACCGAACGAGAACGCGTAGCGCAGCGAGAGACCGCGCCGTCGGTCGGTGCCGACGACCACGAGCCTTTCGGGGCTGGTGAGCCCGGCGAGAACCTGCGGCGGGTCGCCTTCCACGAGCCGCGTCGAGACGGTGATCGAGGGGTGCTTCGCCCGCACGCCGTCGGCGACGGCGGCCGCATCGCTCTCGATCTTCGCGCGCGTCTCGTCGTCGTAACTCTTCTTCGCATCGAGCACCGTCAGCAAGGTGAGGGGAGCAGCGAGCCGGTCGATGCGCTGCAGCACCCACTCCAGTGCCGCATCGGCGGACTCGGCGGGCTTCCAGCCCAGAACGACCTCATCGACCTCGTAAACGCGCTTCCCCGCAGCATCGGACATGTCGTCACTCAACCGCCGTGCGCCGATCTCGTCAAGGTGTCTGAGATACTGGGGACATGGTCGAAGCAGTGCTCTGGTCCGTCGTCGGTGTCATCGCCCTGGCCGGGGTCGTCATCGGCATCGCCGCCGCGGTGTCCCTCGGTTCCTCCGCCTACCGCAAGTAGCTGACGAAGCGGTAGCGCAGCCCCTCGGGGCTCATGCTCCAGCCCGATTCGGGCTCGGCGGATGCCTGCCGCCACTGTTCCCCGACCGGGGGCGCGAATGCGTCGCCCGGCGCATCGAGATCGATCTCGGTGACCTCCAAGCGATCCGCCCGCTCGATCATCTGCGCGTAGAGCTGAGCGCCGCCGATGCACCACGCCTGTTTGGCGGGGTCGGCGGCGGCGAGAGCCTCGTCGACGGAGTGCACGACGCGGGCGCCCTGCGCCTCGAACCCGCGGCTGTGGGTCACGACGATGTTGTCGCGGCCGGGCAGCGGGCGCACGCGCTCGGGCAGGGACTCCCACGTCTTGCGGCCCATGATGACCGTGCCGCCCATGGTGAGCTGTTTGAAGCGCCGCTGCTCGCCGGGTATGTGCCACGGGATGTCGCCATCGCCGCCGATCACGCCCGTCGTCGTCTGCGCCCAGATCACGGCGAGCGGCGCGGCTGCGCCGGCTGCCGCCCGGGTCACACTGCGACCGCGGCGCGGATCGCCGGGTGGTGCTGGTAGTCGACGACCTCGAAGTCCTCGTAGCTGTAGTCGAAGATCGAGTCCGGCTTCCGGTTCAGCTTCAGGGTGGGGTACGGGAACGGGTCACGGCGCAGCTGCTCGGTGACCTGCTCGACGTGGTTGTCGTAGATGTGGCAATCACCGCCCGTCCAGACGAAATCGCCGAGCTCGAGACCCGTCTGCTGCGCAACCATGTGCGTGAGCAGGGCGTAGCTCGCGATGTTGAACGGCACCCCGAGGAAGAGGTCGGCACTGCGCTGATAGAGCTGGCAGCTGAGCTTCCCGTCGGCGACGTAGAACTGGAACAGCGCGTGGCACGGCATGAGCGCCATCTGATCCAGCTCGGCGACGTTCCACGCGCTCACGATGATGCGGCGCGAGTCCGGGTTGGTCTTCAGCTGCTCGATCACCTGTGCGATCTGGTCGATGTGGCGACCATCGGGGGTCGGCCAGGACCGCCACTGCACGCCGTACACGGGGCCGAGCTCGCCTGAGGCATCCGCCCACTCGTCCCAGATGGTGACTCCGTTGTCGCGCAGCCACTGCACATTGCTCTCGCCGCGCAGGAACCAGAGCAGCTCATAGGCGATGGACTTGAAGTGCACGCGCTTGGTGGTGATCAGGGGGAAGCCCTGCGCGAGATCGAAGCGCAGCTGGCGACCGAACACACTGCGGGTGCCGGTGCCGGTGCGATCGCTCTTGCGGGCCCCGGTCGCCATGACGTCGCGGAGCAGGTCTTCGTACGGAGTCTCGATCAGCGCGCTCACGACACCCAGGGTACGGCGCGGAGCGCCAGGTCGGTCACCGTGCGCACGCCGGGACGCTCGGGTCGCTCGGAGGCCGTGCCGATAGGCTGGTCACGTGCAAAAAGGCGGCAACGGGGACGGCGTGTCGCACTCCGGCGACAGCGACATGGACGACGACGCCCTCGCCGCCGCCATGGAGCGCCACTTCGCCCCCTTCGCGTCCGGCGATCGCAGCGTGCCGGTGCCGATCCCGCATGACGCCCCGGACGAGGACGCAGAACTCGACGTCGAGACCGACGCACCGCCGGAATCCGACGACCCCGAGGTCACCGCCATCACCCGCAGGCTCGATCGCACGGGCGACACCCTCGGCGCGATCACCGAGCTCGAGCATCTTCTGATCGAGCGCACCGGGCAGATCCCCGTCGTGACGCCCGAGCTGCTCGCAGCCCACGCCGCGCGCCTCGCCGCGGCCGAACCGCCCGCGAGCGATGGCGAGGAAGCCGGTGCGGATGCCATCGACTGGTCGATCCGCACCGAACCGCCGCTCGACCCAGCACCCGGTTTCAGCGAGTGGGTCGACCCGCAGGCCACCGCGGCCGCGTTCGACCCGCAGCCGGCCGTCGAGTTCACGGATGTCTCGACGAAGGTGTTCGCCGTCTTCTCGGCCGACCGCGCCGAGGCGGACCGGCCCGCGCCACAGCCCGACACAGCATCCGCCCCCGAGATCGCGCCGACGCCGACAGCCGCCGAGGACGACGATCTCGAGGGCATCGACGACCTTGCGCCCGAAGCTGCACCCGTGCCGCCAAGCGTTCCCGTTGCATCGCCGATCGCGGCGACGCCGGAGGCGGAGGAGTCGGCTGAGCCCGAGCCCGAGCCCGAGCCCGAGCAGGAGCCGCCGCGCCGACGCCGGCTCTGGCCCTTCGGCCGCCGGTAGGCTGGCAGGCATGCCGTACGCCCTCTCCGACGTGCTCGCCGTCACCGAGCGGCTCTGGCCCTCGGCGGGCGCCGAGAGCTGGGACGCCCCGGGCCTCGTGACCGGTGAGCCGCACCAGAGCGTCTCGTCGATCCACCTCGTGGTCGATGCCGTCGCCGACTCGCTCGATGAGGCGATCGCGGCCGGCGCCGACCTCGTCATCGCGCACCACCCCCTGCTGCTGTTCGGCGTCAAGTCCGTCGCCGAGACGCATTACAAGGGGGCCGTGCTTGCGAAGCTGATCCGCTCGGAGACGGCTCTGCTGTCCGCCCACACCAACGCCGATGTGGTCGCCGAGGGGACGAGCGCCGTTCTCGCTGCGGGGCTCGGCCTGACCGGCCTCCGCCCCATCTCGCCAACCGGCGCCGAGGGCAACGGCATCGGCCGCGTGGGCGCCCTCCCGGAGGCAGTGACCCTGGGCCGGCTCGCGCGCATGGTCGCTGAGCTGCTGCCGCCCACTGCGGGCGGCGTGCGCGTCGCCGGGGCGTTCGACGAGCCGGTGCAGACGGTCGCGGTGTGCGGAGGCGCGGGGGACTCCCTGCTGTCCGATCCCGCCGTGCGCGCCGCCGACGTGTACCTCACGGCCGACCTGAGACATCACCCGGCCTCTGAGGCCCGCGAGCAGCACCGGCTCGGCTTCGGCCCTGCGCTCATCGACGTGTCGCACTGGGCCAGCGAGTGGCTGTGGCTCGAAACGGCCGCCGCGCAGCTGCGCGAGGCTCTGCCCGAGGCATCCGTCACCGTCAGCGAGGTCCGCACGGACCCGTGGGACTTCGCCATC
Organism: Gryllotalpicola sp. CP2-P1; assembly: GCF_057512245.1. Taxonomy (NCBI): domain Bacteria; kingdom Bacillati; phylum Actinomycetota; class Actinomycetes; order Micrococcales; family Microbacteriaceae; genus Gryllotalpicola; species Gryllotalpicola sp. CP2-P1. The sequence continues at coordinate 6,872 of NZ_JBLRDT010000094.1, read as the reverse complement.
GTGCAGTAGAGACCCTGCCGTAGAGAAAGAGATAGATGAAAGCATCGCCCGCGCACCAGAAGGAGCTGCTGCGGCTTCAAGAGCACGACAATCGACTCACGCGCGTCGCGCACGGCCTGAAGAACCTGCCGCAGAACAAGCAGCTCGACGAGCTCAAGCCCCAGGCAGAGCAGCTGCGGGCGCGCCTCGTCGAGGCGACCGGCCGGCTCGAAGACGCCAAGGCCGAGCAGCAGCGGCTGGAATCCGACGTCGCGCTGGTGCAGCAGCGGCTCGATCGCGACACCGCCCGGCTGCAGGCGTCGAGCTCCGCGAAGGACATCGAGGGCCTCGAGGCCGAGATCACCTCGCTGCAGCGCCGTCGCACGACGCTCGAAGATGCCGAGCTCGAGGTCATGGAGCGCGCGGAGGCGGCAGAGCTCGAGCTCGCCGGCATCCGCGCCGAGCAGGAGCAGCTCGCGGCATCCGTCGATTCTCTGACCGCTGCCCGCGATGCCGAGATCGCGCGCCTCGAGCGCGAGCGCAGCGATGCGCAGGCAGATCGCATGGTCGTCGCGCAGGGGACTCCGCAGGAGCTGCTCGACCTCTACGAGCGCCAGCGTGCGCGCTACGGCGTCGGCGCGGCCGCCGTGCGCGGGGGAGTCAACCTCGGCACGAACCTGACGCTCGCCCCGAGCGACCTCTCGGCGGTGCGAGCCGCAGCGCCCGACGAGGTCCTCATCGACAGCGACTCGGGTGCCATCCTGATCAGAGACGAGAACTCGTAGATCGCACCCCGGTAAACTCGGGGCAGGAATGGGTCGGCAAGACGGTCGCGTCGGCTCCGGTGCTCGCACCGGGGCTGCCGAGGAACGTCCGGGCTCCGCAGAGCAGGGCGGTGGGTAACACCCACCCGGGGCAACCCGCGAGACAGTGCCACAGAGAACAGACCGCCGCGTGAGCCGGCCTTCGGGCCGAGCCTCGCGGTAAGGGTGAAACGGTGGGGTAAGAGCCCACCAGCGACCGGGGTGACCCGGCCGGCTCGGCAAACCTCGCCCGGAGCAAGGTCAGACAGGGGACCATGAGGCTGCTCGTCTCGTCCCCGGGTAGACCGCTGGAGCGGCACGGCAACGTGTCGCCGAGAGAGATGGCCGTCCAGGGCTTCGCTTGATCGCAGGCCTGAACAGAACCCGGCGTATCAGCCGGCCCATTCCCCGCATCGCGCCGGCGTCACCGGCAAGCTGCAGCGGCTACGGCTTCGCCTTCGCCGCAAGCGCCGCCGCGCCGAGGATGCCCGCGTTGTTGAGGAACTGCGCGGGGATCATCTCGGTGCGGATGTCGACGAAGTGGCCCCATTCGTCGAAGTGCTTGCTGACGCCGCCGCCCACGATGAACAGGTCGGGGGAGAAGAGCTTCTCGAGAGCCTGGTAGTACTTCGTGAGGCGCTTGCCCCACTTCTCCCACGAGAGATCCTCGCGCTCCTTGGCTGAGAAAGCGGCCTTCTTCTCGGCGTCGTGGCCGTCGAGCTCGATGTGCCCGAGCTCGGTGTTCGGCACGAGGAATCCGTCGACGATCAGCGCCGAGCCGATGCCGGTGCCCAGCGTCGTGAGCATGACGACGCCCTTACGGCCCTTCGCGGCGCCGTATTCGGTCTCTGCGAACCCTGCGGCGTCGGCGTCGTTGACGAACAGGATCGGGCGGCCGAGCCCCTGCTCGAAGAACTTCTCGGCCTCGAATCCGATCCACTTCTTCGAGACGTTGGCTGCCGACATCGTCCTGCCGTGCTGCACGACGGCGGGGAAGTCGATGCCGATCGGCAGGTGTGGGTCCGCGTCGAGCTGCTCGAGCACCTTCTTGGTGGTTTCGGCGATGTCGTCGGGCTTGCCGCCCTCAGGCGTCGGCAGCTTCACGCGCGGGCTGATCAGCGCGCCCGACGCGAGATCGACGACTCCGCCCTTGATGCCGGTGCCACCGATGTCGATGCCGATCGCCGCCGTGGTGCCAGAGGTGGCCGAGATGACTGAGCTCGCCTGGGTCGTCATGGCGACAGGCTATCGCGAGGCCCGGCCGCGGCCGCTAGGGAAGGGTGAGCACCTCTGCGCCGCGCTCGGTCACGACCAGCGTGTGCTCGAACTGGGCGGTGAGCGACTTGTCGCGGGTCGTGACCGTCCAGTCGTCGTCCCACATGTCCCACGCGATCCCGCCGAGCGTCAGCATCGGCTCGATGGTGAAGACCATCCCCGGTTCCATGACGTCGTCATAGAGAGGCGCCGAGTCGTAGTGGGGGATGATCAGCCCCGAATGGAACGAACGGCCCACGCCGTGCCCCGTGAAGTCGCGCACGACACCGTAGCCGAAGCGCTTGGCGTACGCCTCGATGGCGCGGCCGATCACGTTCACCTGGCGCCCAGGCGCGACCGCCTTGATGCCGCGGTTGAGCGCCTCGCGAGTGCGCTCGACGAGGTCGACGGCCTCCTGCTCCGCCTCGCCCACCACAAAAGTCTGGTTGCTGTCGCCGTGGTAGCCGTTCTTGAACGCCGTGATGTCGATGTTCACGATGTCGCCCTCTTCGAGCACCGTGTCGTCGGGGATGCCGTGACAGATCACCTCGTTGATCGACGAGCACAGCGACTTGGGGTAGCCGCGGTAGCCGAGCGTCGAGGGATAGGCGTCGTGGGCGACGAGGAACTCGTGACCGATGCGGTCGAGCTCGTCGGTGGTGACGCCCGGCACCGCGTGCCGGCCGACCACCTCGATCGCCTGCGCGGCGATGCGCCCCGCCTCCCTGATGAGCGCGACCTCGTCGGGCGTGTAGAGGTCGCCCTGCGTGTTCTTGGCAGGGTTCGGCTTTCCGACGTATTCCGGGCGGGGGATGCCTGACGGCACGCTCAGACGCGGCGAGACGCGTCCAGGGATCAGGTGTCCGGCGGAATCCTTGGGCATACGATCAAGCTTATGAGCGATGAAGCGGTGCCCGACCTCGAGCACAAGTGGTGGTACAACGACAAGACCGGTGCCGTCGAGCAGGGCTTCGTCTCGCCCGCTCTGCAGCGCATCGGCCCGTTCAACTCGCGCGAAGAGGCTCAGAACGCGCTGGAGAAGCTGCGTGAGAACAGCGCAAAGTGGGCCGAGGAAGACGCCGCTGAGGACCGCTGATCAGTAGCTGTTCTCAGGCCCCGGGTACTCGCCGTTCTCGACGTCTGCCTTCCACGTGGCCGCCGCGTCACGCAGCGTCTGCCCGATCTGGGCGTACTGCTTGACGAACTTCGGGATGCGACCCTGGGTGAGTCCCGCCCAATCCGTCCACACGAGCAACTGGCCGTCGCAATGCGGCCCCGCCCCGACGCTGATGGTCGGGATCGACAGCGCGGCGGTGACCTTGGCTGCGGCATCCGCCGGCACCATCTCGAGCACGACCGCGAACGCGCCCGCCTCTTCGATCGCCTTGGCGTCGGCGAGCAGCTGCTCCTCGCCGGAACCGCGGCCCTGGATGACGTGGCCACCCAACTGGTGCTCGCTCTGCGGAGTGAAGCCGATGTGCGCCATGACCGGAATGCCGGCATCCACGATGTGTCGGATCTGGTCAGCCGAGCGGACGCCGCCTTCCAGCTTCACCGCGTGCGCGCCGGTCTCCTTCATCATGCGGATCGCCGTGTGCACCGCGTCGCGCGTATTGGCCTCGTATGACCCGAACGGCATATCGGCGATCACGAAGGCCCGCTTGGCAGCACCGGCCACCGCGCGCACGAGCGGGATGAGCTCGTCGACGGTCACGGGCAGCGTGGTCTCGTAGCCGAAGACGTTGTTGCCCGCGGAGTCGCCGACGAGCAGGAAGTCGATGCCCGCCTCGTCGAAGATGCGCGCGGTGAGCTGGTCGTAGCTCGTGAGCCCGGTGATCTTGATGCCGCTCTTCTTGGCATTGAGGAAGTGCCGAGTGCGCACGCGCTTGAGGTTCTGCGGGGCCCCGCCATAGGGCGCTTCTTCGCGCATGGCGGACGACGCGGAGTTCTCCTGTGTCATGGCGTCAGTCTAGGGACCACCATCCACTAGCCTGATGACGGAAGGGAAGGGGCCCAATGTCCATGGACAAGCAGCGGGACTTCGTTCTGCGCACCATCGAGGAGCGCGGCGTCAAGTTCGTCCGCCTCTGGTTCACCGACGTCGTCGGCACTCTGAAGTCGGTCGCGCTCGCGCCGGCCGAGGTTGAGGGCGCGTTCACCGAAGGCCTGGGTTTCGACGGTTCCGCGATCGAGGGGCTGACGCGTGCGTACGAATCCGATCTGCTCGCCCACCCCGACCCCACGACGTTCCAGATCCTGCCCTGGCGGGGTGAGATCGACCCCACGGCACGCATGTTCTGCGACATCACGACGCCCGATGGCGAGCCGGCCGTGGCCGACCCGCGCAACGTGCTGAAGCGCACGCTCGAGAAGGCGGCCGAGGCGGGCTTCACCTTCTACACGCACCCCGAGATCGAGTTCTATCTGCTCAAGTCGGCCCGCTTCGGCGAAGGGGGTCCTGAACCCGTCGACGCCGCCGGCTACTTCGACAACGTCCCGGGCGGAACGGCCCACGACTTCCGCCGCCGTGCGGTGCGCATGCTCGAGGACCTCGGGATCTCGGTCGAGTTCAGCCACCACGAGGCGGGCCCCGGCCAGAACGAGATCGACCTGCGCTACGCCGACGCGCTCACCATGGCCGACAACATCATGACCTTCCGCACGGTCGTGAAAGAGGTCGCCATCGAGCAGGGCGTCTACGCGACGTTCATGCCGAAGCCACTCGCCGGCCACCCCGGCAGCGGCATGCACACGCACATGTCTCTCTTCGAGGGCGACGCGAACGCATTCTTCGAGGCGGGCTCGCAGTACCAGCTGTCGAAGACCGCACGGAAGTTCATCGCCGGCCTGCTGCGCCACGCGCCCGAGATCAGCGCCGTCACGAACCAGTTCGTCAACTCGTACAAGCGCCTATGGTCGGGCGACGAGGCGCCGAGCTACGTCAGCTGGGGGCACAACAACCGCTCGGCGCTGGTGCGCGTGCCGCTGTACAAGCCGAACAAGGGCCAGAGCGCGCGCGTCGAGTACCGCGCGATCGACTCGGCGGCGAACCCGTACCTCGCGTACTCGCTGCTGCTGGCCGCGGGGCTCAAGGGTGTGCAGGAGGACTACGAGCTGCCGCCCGAGGCCACCGAGGATGTCTGGTCGCTCACCGATGCCGAGCGGAACGCCCTCGGCTACGAGGCGCTGCCATCGAATCTCGAGGCGGCGATCCGCCTGATGGAGGGCTCCGAGCTCGTGGCCGAGACACTCGGCGAGCAGGTCTTCGAGAACGTGCTGCGCAACAAGCGGCAGGAGTGGGTCGGCTACCGCGCCCAGGTCACTCCGTGGGAGCTGCGCACCAACCTCGAACTGCTCTAGACCCGTCGGGCACCTGACCGCATGCGCGTTCCCGAGCCGCTGTCGCTGACCGCGCTCGCGCGCGCCGGGTTCACCGAGCTCTCGGCGGCGCGCGAGCGTCTCATCGAGCTTCCCGAACTGGTCGGCGTGCCGGCCGAGGCGACGCTGGCGCTGTTCCGGCGCGTCGCGGACCCTGACGCGGCCCTCGATCGCCTGATCGCGCTGGCACGAAGAGCTCCTGACCATGTGCACGCGCACGTCTCCGACCCGGCCCGTGCCGTGCGCGTCGCACGCGTCGTCGGAGCTAGCGAGGGGCTCTTCGACTTCCTGATGCGCCACCCGGCAGAGCTCGACGCCCTGGACGCCCCCGTGCGCACGCTGCCCGAGCCCGCGGAGCTTCGCCGCGACCTGCTCGAGTCCGTCGGAGCCGATGGCCAGGCATCCGCGCCCATCGCCGCGCTCACCGAGGAGGAGGGCTGGTCGGCGTTCCGCCGCCGCTATCGTCGGCGCCTGCTGCAGATCGCGAGTTTCGACCTGGAGCAGCCCGACCCCGTCGCCGGACTCGACGCGGTGGCTGCCTGCCTCTCCGACCTCGCGGCCGCCGCGATCGAGGCATCGCTCGCGGTCGCGCGCGCCAGCGCGATCGGCGCGGGCCCCGGCAGGTTCCCGCTCGAGCAGGTCGAAGCGACACGGCTCGCCGTGATCGGCATGGGCAAGGCGGGCGCGCGCGAGCTCAACTATGTGAGCGACGTCGACGTGATCTTCGTCTCGGAGGGCTCGGTGGAGGTCGCGACCCGTCTCGCGGTGCTCACCATGAGGGGCACGGATGCCCCGGCGATCGAACCCGGCCTGTGGCAGCTCGACGCGAACCTGCGCCCCGAGGGCAAGGACGGGGTGCTCGTGCGCTCCCTCGAGTCGCACCTCGCGTACTACGACCGCTGGGCCAAGACGTGGGAGTTCCAGGCGCTGCTCAAGGCGCGGCCGCTCGCGGGCGATCTCACGCTGGGGGAGCGCTACGTCTCCGCGCTGTCGCCTCAGGTATGGCGGAGCGCTGAGCGCGACGGCTTCGTCGAATCGGTGCAGCGCATGCGCGAGCGCGTCGTCGAGCACATCGTGCCCGAGGACGTCGACTGGGAGCTCAAGCTCGGCCCGGGCGGCCTGCGCGACATCGAGTTCACGGTGCAGCTGCTCGAGCTGGTGCACGGGCACGTCGACGCATCCGTCCGCGAGTCCGCCACCCTGCCCGCCCTCGCCGCGCTCGTCGCTGGCGGCTACGTCGGCCGCGGCGCGGGCGCGGAATTCGGCGCCGACTACCGCACCCTGCGCCTCATCGAGCACCGCGTGCAGCTCACTCGCCTGCGGCGCACGCACCTGATGCCACGCGACGAGGGTGCCCAGCGCATTCTCGCCCGCTCGACGGGCCTCGCGCCGAGCGCGGCCGGACTCGTCGAGCGGTGGGCCGACATCAAGCGCCGGGTGCGGGGCCTGCACGAGCAG
>NZ_JBLRDT010000093.1:0-10652 GCF_057512245.1 Gryllotalpicola sp. CP2-P1 | reverse complement strand
CTCGCGCCAGGCGTCCTCAGGCGACACCGAGGCCGCCCTGCTGCTCGAGCCGCTGCTGCGCCGAGAGCTGGCCGACCTCTTCGGCCGCCGTGCGCCACGCCGACGCGAGCGGGGCGATCAGGCGGGCCGCCTCGCGCGTGCGCTCGATGTCGTGGCTGACGTTCGCGGCCACGAGCGCGTTGCGCACGTAGGTGTAGATCGCGAAGAGCTTCTCGGCGTCGTCCCACACGTCGAGGCGCAGCGAGAGCTGCAGCTCGGTGATGATGTCCTGCGCGTGGCGCAGCGGCTGCGAGGCATCCCCCCACCGCTGCTCGGCCTGCGCGAGCTCGGCGCGCTGCAGGTCGAGCTCGAGCCGGTCGTAGAGCATGACGACGAGCTGCGCCGGCGTGGCCGAGAGGATCGCGTCGCGGGCATACGCGGTGCGCGCCTGGAATGCGGTGGTGGTCAATTCTGCCTCCCCTTCACTTCGAGCTCGACGATGACGACGAGCCCGTCAGCGCGTCGATGTACGACTGCACGTAGGAGCCCTGCGACTGGATCTGGCTCATCATGGTCTCCATGTAGGCGAACTGCTGCTGCAGGGTGGCCTGCTGCTGGTCGAGCAGCGCCTGCATGTCGTCCGACTTCTTCTGCATCGCCGTGATCGAGGAGTTGTCGCTCGCGATCTCGCTTGTGAGCGTGCCGTCGAAGGGGTCCGAGGCCTGCGTTGCGGCGGCGTTCACGCGGGCCGCGATGGCGTTGTAGAGGTCGGTCGTGCCCTTCGGGTCGCTCCGCATCGCCGCCTCGAATGCGTCCTGGTCGAAGCTGATGGTGCCGTCCTTGTCGAGCTCGATGCCGATGGACGACGGTGAGACGCCGTCGACGTCGAGCGTCATCGCGTCGGTGAGGGCGCTCGCTGCGCCGCGCACGGTGCTGTCGGCGGTGAACGAGCCGAACACGACGCTCGTGTTGCCGCTCGAGTCGGTCGTCGTCGTGGTGGCCGCGCCCTGCGCGATGCCCGACAGGATGCTCTCGACCGACGAGATCAGCGTCGAGAGGGTCGTGGCCTCGGTGTCCACGTCCTGGTCGATCGAGAGCGTGACGGGGGTGCTGCTCGGCTGCGAGACCGTCACGTCGACGCCCGGCATCAGGTCGTCGAACTCGTTCGTCGAGCTCGTCACGGCCTGCGCCGCCGCGGTTCCCGGCCACAGAGTCAGCTGCGCGTCCTGCGCGGTGCTCACGACCGTGCCGCCGGACTGCGCCATGATGTCGACGCCGTTGCCGTCGAGCACGGTGAAGGCGGCGTTCGCGCCCGTCTGGCTGCTCGAGAGCTGCAGGCGGAAGAGGGCGTTGCCCGAGGCGTCGGTGCCCGCCTGCACCTTGAGAGCGGTCACCCCTGCGCCCGCCGCATTGATCGCCTGGACGACGCTGTCGAGACTGCTCGAGCTGGGGGTGACGGAGGTCTGCGTGCCGTCCGCCGCCACGATGGTGAGCGCCGGGGGGTTCGTCGGCCAGGCCGAGAGCGGGCCGGTGACCTCCACCTGGCGGCTCGCGAGCTGGTCCACGGTGAAGCTCAGCTGGCCGGGCGCCGCCGTCGCGTCCGCCGTGCCCGCGGCGGCGGATGCCTGGCTCGAGGTCACCGAGAACGAGGTCAGCTTCGTGCCGGTGAACGGGTCGGTCAGCTGCGCGAGGCTCGCGAACGCGGCGTTCAGCTTCTGCAGGTCGGCGACGGTGGACTGCTGGGTGGTGATCTGCTTGTCGAGAAGCGTCTTCGGCTGAGAGGCCGCGGCCATCAGCGTCTGGATGAGGCTCGTGGTGTCCAGGCCCGAGGACAGGCCGGTGAGCGGGGTGGTCATTTCGCCTGACTGTCCTTTCCTGGTGCGGGGTGGGGGAGCGGGGGCGCCGGGGCGCCCCCGCCCGGTGGGTTCTAGCCGAGGAGCTTCAGGATGCCCTGGCTCGAGGCGTTCGCCTGGGCCAGCATCGAGACGCCCGCCTGCTGCAGGACCGACTTCTGCGAGTACTCGACCATCTCGGACGCCATGTCGGTGTCCTGGATGCGGCTGTTCGCGGCCGACAGGTTCTGGCCCGTGATGGCCAGGGTCTGCACGGCGTCGGCGAAGCGGTTCTCGGTCGCGCCGATGCGCGACTGGTCCTTCGAGACGGCGGTGATCGCGGCGTCGATCGCGGCGATCGTGGTGTTGGCCGTGCCGTTGTCCGTGACGTCGAAGCCGGTGCCCGCCGCCGTGCCGTCCGCCGAGGCGAGGCTGCCGACCGAGGTCGCCAGGTCCACCGTGCCGAACGAGATGGTGTTGCTCGCGTCGCTGCCCGCGCCGACCTGGAAGTTCAGCGCGTTTCCGCCCTGGAGCAGGTTGATGCCATTGAACGTCGTGTTCTGCGACATCCGGTAGAGCTCCTTGCTGAGCTCGTCGGCCTCGTTCTGGATCGCCTCCCGCGAGTCCGAGTTGTTGGTGTCGTTCGCGCCCTGCACGGCGAGGTCGCGCATGCGGTGCAGGATCGACTGCACCTGCGTGAGCGCGCCGTCGGTCGTCTGCAGCAGCGAGATGCCGTCCTGGGCGTTGCGGCTCGCGACCGAGGTGCCCGAGATCTGCGACTGCAGGCCCTCCGAGATCGACAGGCCGGCGGCGTCGTCGCCGGCGTTGTTGATGCGGTAGCCGCTCGAGAGGCGCTGGAGCGAGTTCTGCAGCTTGTTCTGCGTGTTGTTCAGGCTGTTGTAGGCCTGGAGTGCCGACACGTTGGTGTTGACGGAGAATCCCATGATCGTCTCTTCCTTGATGTGGGTTCACCGCACCCGTCCGTGGGTGCGGGGCGTTACGCCGAGCCCTATCGGCCGGGCTGCGGCATCCGTTACATCAGCTCAGGCGATGTTCCCCGTTTTGGGGGTGCGCCCCACGCTGAGGCGGAACGCGTCGAGGTAGGCAACGGCGCGCGGCGAGCGGGGAGCGCTCTGCGGCTGGTCCTCGTAGACGCTGTCGAGCGCGCCGCGCAGCAGGGCGATGGCCTGCGCGCGCTGCTGCGAGACGGCGCCGTGCGTGACGCCGAGCTCGGCGGCGACCTCGGTGACGGGCCGGTCCTTGAGGTAGACCTCGTCGATGATGGTGCGCAGCCGCTCGGGAAGCGCGTCGATCGCCTGCCGCAGCAGCCCGAGGCGCTCGCGCATGATCGCGACGTCGGCCGGCGAGAGCTGCGGGCTCACGACCTCGATCATGGTGTCTTCGAGGCTCGAGACGGTGCGGTGGGCGAAGCCGAGGCCCTGGGCGGCCGTGGCGCGGTCGACGCCGAGCGTGTCGGCGAGCTCAGCGGTCGTCGGGGTGCGCCCGAGCGAGGCGGTGAGCTGCTCCTCGGCGCGCAGGGTCTCGGTGATCTGGCGGCGCGCGGCGCGGCAGGCCCAGTCGGCCCGCCGCATCTCGTCGCGGACGGCGCCGGCGATGCGCTCGCGCGCGTAGGCGCCGAAGGGGACGCCGCGGCCGGCGTCGAAGGCACGGGCCGCCTCGACGAGCGCGACGGCGCCCGCTGCGGCCAGGTCATCGCGGCTGAGGTGGTCCGCCCGCCCCGCGACCTCTGAGACGACGTAGCCCACCAGCGGCAGATGATCGACGATCAGCTTCTCGTTCTGCTCTCCTGCGGTCCCCACGGCGCGAAACTAATCGAGCCGTTCGCGCTGGGCCAAGAGCCCCGTTCGGCCGAGTCGGCGCGGGGGATAGAACGATCGGTACCCGTCAAGAGCTGACGGGAGGAATCGTCACTTTTTCCGATCCCCCTTCTTCCCAGTCGGTACAAGGGAAGACGGGGGTCGGCCCGGCCGGCGCGCGGGGCGCGGAGACGGCGCGTGCGCAGGGTTCGAGCGGATGCCCCATTTGTGGTGCCCCCCGCGTTTTAGCGCCGATTTACCGCCGGGTCTTTCGCACCCTTGCCGCCGAACTGTCGCAGTTTTTCCGCAGTTTCCGATGCTGTTCGGGCGGCGGCCGACGGGTCTTCGGTCCCTGTCGGCGGGGTGCGGGCGGGGGCATCCTTGCCGCATGTCTCACGATTGCATGCGCGCCGCAGTGGCGCGAGAGTTCGGCGCTCCGCTCGGGTTCGACGAGCGGGTGGTTCCCCTGCCGCACGGCTTCGAGGCGCTCGTCCGCGTCGAGTACACGGGCGTGTGCCACACGGACCTGCACGCGGTCGAGGGCGACTGGCCCGTGAAGCCGGCGCTGCCCTTCGTGCCGGGTCATGAGGGGGTCGGCCGCGTCGTCGCCGTCGGCCATCTGGTCACGTCGCTCTCGGTCGGCGACCGCGTCGGGAACGCCTGGCTGTGGTCCGCATGCGGCGAGTGCGAGTACTGCGCGAGCGGCCGCGAGACCCTGTGCCTCAGGCAGCGCAACGCGGGCTATTCGGTCGACGGCAGCTTCCAGGAGTACATGATCGTCGACTCCCGCTACGCGGCGAAGGTGCCTGAGGCGCTCGAGCCGGCTCAGGTGGCCCCGATCCTCTGCGCGGGCGTCACGGTGTACAAGGGGCTGAAGACGACCGAGGCGCGGCCCGGGCAGTGGGTGGCGATCTCGGGCATCGGCGGCCTCGGCCACCTCGCCGTCGAGTACGCCGTCGCGATGGGCCTGAGCGTCGCGGCCGTGGACATCGACGACGCGAAGCTCGCGCTCGCGCGTGAGCTGGGCGCGTCCGTGACGGTCAACGCCGCGAAGACGGATGCCCCGGCCGAGGTGCAGCGCGCGATCGGCGGCGCCCACGGTGTGCTCGTCACGGCGCCGAGCGAGCAGGCGGTGGCGCAGGCACTCGGCATGGCACGCCGCGGCGCGACGATCTCGCTCGTCGGGCTGCCCTCCGGAACCTTCCCGGTGAGCGTGTTCGACACGGTGCTGAACGGGCTGACGATCCGCGGATCGATCGTCGGCACCCGCGCGGATCTCGCCGAGGCCCTCGACTTCGCCGCCCGCGACAAGGTGCACGCCACCGTCACGACACACCCGTTCGCCGACGTCAACGAGGTGCTCGACGACATGCGTGCGGGCCGCATCCTCGGCCGGGTGGTGCTCGAGGTGGCCGGCACCCTCGCCCGCGAGGACGCCGGGTACCCCACGCGGCAGGCATCCACCGTGTGATCGCGCGTGCGCGCGTCGCGCAACTCGCACGGTTCCGCGTACGCGCGGAGGCGTTCCCGGCGCGCAGCCGTGCGTCATACGCGCTGCTACGCGTGCAGGGCCGAGTTCAGCTCGATCCCCTTGCCCTGGCGCTGCACGGCCTCGACGGCACCCGTCAGCGAGTTGCGGCGGAACAGCAGGTTCGGAACGCCGGACAGCTCCACCGCCTTGACCGAGACCGGTTGCCCGTTCTCGTCGCGCTCGCCGACGAGCTGCACCTTCGACCCGGCGGTCACGTACAGCCCGGCCTCGACGACCGAGTCGTCGCCGAGCGAGATGCCCACGCCGGCGTTCGCGCCGAGCAGCGCCCCCGAGCCGATCACCACGCGCTGCGTGCCGCCGCCCGAGAGCGTTCCCATGATCGACGACCCGCCGCCGATGTCGGCGCCGTCGCCGACGACGACCCCCTGCGAGATGCGGCCCTCGACCATCGACGTGCCGAGCGTCCCCGCATTGAAGTTCACGAAGCCCTCGTGCATGACCACGGTTCCGGGGGAGAGGTGCGCGCCGAGGCGCACGCGCGAGGCATCCGCGATGCGTACGCGATCGGGCACGACGTAGTCGAGCAGGCGCGGGAACTTGTCGACCGCGTACGCCTGGATGCCGGCGCGTTTCAGCGTCGGCAGCAGCGCCGGGTAGTCCGCGGCGGCCACCGGACCCGCCGACGTGAAGACCACGTTCGGCAGATGCGCGAAGATGCCGTCGAGATTCAGCGAGTTCGGCGCCGCGAGCAGGTGCGAGAGCAGGTGCAGGCGCAGATACGCGTCAGAGGTGCCGGCGACCGGGGCATCCAGATCGATGGCGACGACGACCGCCTCGAGGCGCACGTTGCGGCGGTCGTCGGGGCCCGCGAGCTCGGCGAGCTCCGCCGGGATCTCGTACGTCTCGGGCAGCGGCCCGAGCTGCGGCTCGGGGTACCAGGTGTCGAGCACGGTGTCGTCGGCGGCAACGGTGGCGAGGCCGTAGCCCCAGGCAAGGCGGGCGTCATCAGTCACGCCCCTAATCTAGATGCCATGCCCCTCGACCTCACCGCGACCTCGATCGAGCTGACCCGCCAGATCTGCGACATCGAGTCGGTGAGCGGCAACGAGAAGGAGCTCGCCGACGAGATCGAGCAGGCGCTGAATCGGATGCCCCACCTCGAGGTCCTGCGCGACGGGGATCTCGTCGTCGCCCGCACTCGCCTCGGTCGTGCGCGCCGGGTGGTCATCGCCGGCCACATCGACACCGTGCCCGTGAACCACAACCTGCCGACGCGCCTGACGACGGAAGACGGCGTGGAGTACCTCTGGGGTCGCGGCACCGTCGACATGAAGCCCGGCGTCGCCGTCGCGCTGAAGCTCGCGGCCGAGCTCGCCGAGCCGAGCGTCGACGTGACCTGGCTGTTCTACGACCACGAAGAGGTCACGAGCGACCTCAACGGGCTCGCGCGCCTCGCCCGCACCCGCCCAGAGCTGCTGGCCGGCGACTTCGCGATCCTCGGCGAGCCGAGCAACGGCGCCGTCGAGGGCGGCTGCAACGGCACGATGCGCTTCGACGTGGTGACCCGCGGCAGACGCGCCCACAGCGCACGCGGCTGGATGGGCGAGAACGCGATCCACAAGGCCGCGCCCGTGCTGCAGCTGCTCAGCGACTTCGTGCCTGAGACCATCGAGGTCGACGGCCTCGCCTACCGCGAGCAGCTCAACGCCGTGCTCGTGAGCGGGGGCGTGGCGGGCAACGTCATCCCCGACGAGTGCCGCATCCACGTGAACTACCGCTTCGCGCCGTCGCGCTCGACCGACGAGGCGGAAGCCGCCATGCGCGCCCTGTTCGAGCCGCTCGGCGAGTTCGAGCTGAAGGACCTGTCCCCGGGCGCCCGCCCCGGCCTCGACGACCCGCTCGCCCGCGAGTTCCTCGACGCGGTCGGGCTCGAGGCGAAGCCCAAGTACGGCTGGACCGACGTCGCCCGCTTCAGCGCCCTCGGCATCCCTGCCGTCAACTTCGGGCCGGGCGACCCGAGCCTCGCTCACGCCGACGACGAGCGCGTCGAGACGCGGCAGATCACCGCCTGCGAGGACGCGCTGCGCGCCTGGCTGCAGTGAGAGCCGTCGCGATGAGATGGCGGGCCCTGCCGTGGTGGGCCCGCGTCACGGTCGTGTTCCTGCTCGGCCGGGCCGTCGACACGCTGCTGCTGCTCTGGCAGGCCGCCATCGAGGGCCCCAACGCGTGGACCGGGGCGCACCCCCGCTACCTGCAGTTCGCGAACATCTGGGACGGCCGCTGGTATCAGATCATCGCCCAGGTCGGCTACCCGCGCGTGCTGCAGTTCGACGCGACGGGCCACGTCACCCAGAACCAATGGGCGTTCCTGCCGGTCTATCCCTACGTGGTGAAGGGGGTCATGGCGCTCACGGGGATGTCGTGGGAGGCATCCGCCGTTCTTGTCACCGTGCTGTGCGGGTGGGGCGCGACGCTCCTCTCCTACAAGCTCATGCGCGCACGCCTGCGCCCCTCGACGGCCATGTATGCGACGGTGCTGTTCCAGCTCGCGCCGGTCGCCGCGCTCTTCCAGGTCGCCTACGCCGAGGCGATGTTCACCCTGCTGCTCACGGCGATCCTCTACCTCTGGGTGAAGCGCCGCTTCTGGTGGATGCTGCCCCTGATCGTCATCGCCGCCTTCACGCGCCCGGGCGAAGTCGCGCTGGCCCTCGCGCTCGGCCTGTGGGTCGTGTGGCGGCTGTGGCGAGCATGGCGGGGCACCGAGCCGATGCGGATGCCCGAGCTCGTGGCATCCGCCAGCGCGACGATCGTCGCCCTCGTCTCCGGACTCGCCTGGCCGCTGATCGCCGCCCGCGTGACGGGCTACCCGAACGCGTACACCGAGACCGAGCTGTCGTGGCGCGTGTCGTACACGGGGTGGGAGCCGCTCGTTCCGTTCACGCCGTGGATCCAGGGGGCGAAGTGGTGGTTCACGCTGTGGCTGCACACCCCGGCCTGGGTCGGCTATGTGGCGCTCGGTGCGCTGGTCGGCCTCGGCGTGCTGTTCCTGCTGGTTCCGCCCGCACGCCGACTGGGCGTCGAGCTGCGGCTCTGGCTGCTCTCCTACGGGCTGTACGTGCTCGCGGTGTTCTTCCCGCAGTCGAGCACGTTCCGCATTCTGCTGCCGCTGTTCCCCGCACTCGGGGTCGTGGCCGCGCCGCGTTCCCGGTGGTACCGCGCGGGCATGGTCGTCGTGTTCCTCGCGGCGCAGATCGGCTGGCTGCTGCTGGCCTGGACCATCGGCGACTACGACTGGTCGCCGCCGTGACCCTGAGTGGGTGGTGCCCGGCGCCTCAGCCCGTGCGGGATAATGAGTAGAAACCACGAAAGGGGAGCTACATGGCGGCCATGAAGCCGAGAACCGGAGACGGACCCATGGAGGCTGTGAAGGAGGGGCGTCTCATCATCGTTCGCGTGCCTCTGGAAGGCGGCGGCCGACTGGTCGTTTCCGTCAACGACGACGAGGCCAAGGAGCTTCACGACGCGCTGGCTTCTGCCATCGGTGCCAACTAGCCAGTACGTCTCATGAGGGCCGCCCGTCAGGGCGGCCTTCTTGGTTAAGCGGCTCAGCCCCGTGTCGTTCTAGAGCGCTGTCTTGGTGATCTGCAGCAGCCCGTCGCCCACGGTCGAGAGGGCGCTCACGACGGCGCCCGATTGCGAGATCTCGCCGATGAGCGTGCGGAACGCCGTCGCGACGTCGTCGCGGTTCGCCGGGTTGCCGACCTTGCCCTGCCAGAGGGCGTGCGGCACGAGCACGGTGCCGCCGGGGCGCGCGAGGCGCAGGCCGTGCTCGACGTATTCGATGACGTTGCCGGGGTCGGCGTCGACGAGCACCACGTCGTAGGCGTTCTCGTTCATGCGCGGCAGCACGTCGAGCGCGCGGCCCGCGATGAGGCGCAGCCGCGCGGGCAGGGCACCGGACTCGAGGAAGAACTGCCGGGCGTGCTGCTGGTGGTCGACCTCTGTGTCGATGCTGGTCAGCTCGGCATCCCGCGCGCCGCGCAGCAGCCACAGGCCCGAGACGCCGAGACCCGTGCCGATCTCGATCAGCTTGCTGGCGCCCGTTGCGGCGACGATGACGGATGCCTGCGCGCCCACCGCGGGGGCGACGGGGGTGACCCCGAGCTCGAGCGAATGCTGCCGCGCGCGAGCGATGACCTCGCTCTCGACGACCACATCGTTCGCGAACTTCCAGTTGATGTCGTTGTCCGACATGGGCCTCCGTACTTCCGTCCTCAGAATATCCGCCGGGGAAGCTGAGGGCTGGTCAGACGCACGGCTGCGAGCGATTACGATGAGCGGGTGTTTGGGATCTCGTTCGACAAGCTGCTGGTCATGGCCGGCATCGCGGTCATTCTGATCGGTCCCACGCGACTGCCGGGCTATGCCGAGAAGCTCGGCCAGTTCGTGCGCAACCTGCGCCGCTACGCCGACGACGCGCGCGAGAAGGTGCGCGAAGAGGTCGGCTCCGAGGTCTTCGACGAGATCGACTGGAAGAAGCTCGACCCCCGCCAGTACGACCCCCGCCGCATCATCGCCGATGCGCTGCTGTCAGACGACCCCGCCGACGAGCCCGAGAAGGTGGTCGGCATCGCGGCGGTCGCCACGAAGCCCGCGCCGCCCCGGGTGGCGGGCGCCCTGCCCCCCTTCGACGCCGAGGCCACCTAGGAAGCGGCCGCGCCGGAAGAAATCGGCGGCCTCAGTGGCTGAGGCGCGGTGCGATTCCGAGGGAGCGCCCGGCCAGGTTCCTCGGGCGGTGCGCCATGCCGTCGGCGATCTTCCCGATGACCGCTGCCGCCGGGTCGCCCGGCGCCGAGACCACGATGGGCGAGCCCTCGTCGCCGCCGACCCGCAGCGGGACCGACAGGGGCACGGCGCCGAGCAGGGGCGCTCCGAGCTCATCGGCCACGCGCTGCCCGCCGCCCGAGCCGAACAGCTCGCCCGACATGTTCTCGATCACGCCGTAGACGCTCTGGCCGGTCTGGCCGGCGAGCGCCCCCGATCGCACGGCCACCTCGGCGGCCGCGAGCTGCGGCGTGGTCACGACGATGACCTCGGCGTTCGGCAGCAGCTGCCCGACCGAGATCGCGATGTCGCCCGTGCCCGGCGGCAGGTCGAGCAGCAGCACGTCGAGGTCGCCGAAGTACACGTCGGTGAGGAACTGCTGGATGGTGCGGTGCAGCATCGGCCCGCGCCAGGCCACCGCCGACGACGGCCCCTGGCCGCGCTCAGGGTCGAGGAACATGCCGATCGAGACGACCTTCACGTCGAAGGCGACCGGCGGCAGGATCATCTCGCCCACCCGCGTGGGGCGTGCCCCCGACAGGCCGAGGATGCCGGGAATGGAGAACCCGTGCACATCGGCGTCGACGAGCCCCACGCGCAGCCCGCGCGCGGCGAGCGCCACCGCGAGATTGCCCGTGAGCGTCGACTTGCCCACGCCGCCCTTGCCCGAGGTGACCGCGTAGACGCGGGTCAGCGAGTCGGGCCCGA
>NZ_JBLRDT010000092.1:0-10690 GCF_057512245.1 Gryllotalpicola sp. CP2-P1 | reverse complement strand
GGGCGAGTGGATGTGGGCGCCGCAGCTCGGCCGCATGCTGGGCGCCGGCCGCGAGCGCGACACCCCATCGGGCTACGACCACAGCCTCGGCCCGCGCATCGGCCAGCTCAACATGATGGGCCGCAACGGCTGGAACGTGCGCGGTCACACCGGGTTCACCGGCACGTCGCTGCAGACCGACCGCGACGCCGGCATCAGCATCGCCCTGCTGACCAACCGCGTGCACCCGAGCCGGCACGGCGCCGGAATCTCGGGTCTGCGCGGGATGCTTGCGGACGCGGTCTACGTGGCGACCGGCCGCGCCGACCCGGAAGCGATGAAGAACCCGCTGCCGCCCGAGCTGTGGTGACCGGGAATCGGCGCGCGCGCCGCGTGTGACCCCTTCGGGGGCACAGCGGGCGATACCACATCTTGCCTCGGTTATCGTTGTTGCACGCGCCTGAGAGGAGGGGGAGATCCGGATGGCTCATCGGCCGCCGTCGCAGCCCCCCGTACTCTCGGGTTACGACTACAGGTTCCCGCTCGGCACCGGGGGGTTCGCCGACGTGTTCCTCTACGAGCAGGACATGCCGCGCCGCTCGGTGGCCGTGAAGGTGCTGCTCGCGAACCTCGTCGACTCCGACGTGCTGCGGATGTTCAACGCAGAGGCCGACGTGATGGCGAAGCTGAGCCCGCACCCCTCGATCCTCACCGTGCACGCCGCGAGCATCTCGGCCGACGGCCGCCCCTACCTCGTCATGGAGTACTGCCCGTCGCCGCTCATCCGCCGCGACGAGAACGGCGTGAGTGAGCGCGTCGCCGTCGACCGCGCCCTGCACGTCGCGATCAAGATGGCGAGCGCGCTCGAGACGGCGCACCGCGCGGGCGTGCTGCACCGCGACATCAAGCCGTCGAACATCCTGCTCACGGCGTTCGGCGCCCCCGTGCTCGGCGACTTCGGCATCGCGACCAGCCTCGCGAGCAGCCATCACGAAGAGGTCTTCGCGATGAGCGTGCCGTGGAGCGCCCCCGAGGTGCTCAACGAGACGACAACGGGCACGGTCACGAGCGAGGTCTGGTCGCTGGCGGCGACGGTCTACACCCTGCTGGCCGGCCACGCGCCGTTCGAGAAGCCCGACAAGAGCGAGAACTCGCGCGCCAAGCAGCGCATGCGCATCATCCGCGAGCGCCCCCGCACGCTCCCCGACGACGTTCCCGACCAGGTGCAGCGCGTCCTGATGAAAGCGATGTCGAAGTCGCCGGATGCCCGCCAGCAGAGCATGCTCGCGCTCGCCCGCGAGCTGCAGCAGGCTCAGACCGACCTCGGGCTCCCGATCACCCCCCTCGAGCTCGCCGTCGACGAATGGGCGCCGCAGTCGCGCCCCGAGGACTTCGGGAACACGGGCGTGCGCGGAGCCGTCGTGTCGACCGTCCCGGTCGAGAGCAATCGCACCCGCAGGCAGGCCCATGTGGGCCGCATGGAGACCGGCGGCAACACGATCGTCGCCTCTCGCGGCGAGGCCGTCACCGAGCGGCCGCGGCTCAGCGCCGCCGGCGTGGCGGGCATCGTGGGCGGCGCGATCGCCGTCGCCGTCGTCGGGGCGGCGATCTGGCTGGTGTATTCGGGGGTCTTGTAAGTGGCAGCCCCCGGCGGGCGGCGGGCGCGATGGGGCGTCACGCTGCGCAGTACGTGGTTCAAGGTCGGCGCGGCCGTCGTGGCCGCCGGCGCCCTCGTCGCGGGCGCCTTCGCGGCCGGCGGCTACGACGTCGCGCAGACGAAGGTCGACGACAGCTCGGTGTGGGCGCTGCAGACGGGGCAGGGCGAGCGCTACGCGCGCGTCGACACGGCCCTCGGCGAGCTCGACACGGTGAAGAGCGTCACGAGCCCGAGCGACCTGGTGCAGTCGAGCGGCCACGTGCTCCTCTACTCGCAGAGCGATGCGAAGGTGGCATCCGTCGATCTCGCGCAGCCCGCCGCCTACACGGCGACCTCGACGGGCTTCAGCGACACGCCCGCGGGCACGGTCTCGGTCGTGCACACGGGCGAATACGTGGCGTACCTGTCGAACACGGGCGCGGTGCGCGCCGGTCGCATCGAGGACGGCACCAAGACGCCGCAGACGGTGACGTCGCCGGGGAAGGGCGGCACGCGCGCGTTCAGCGCCGACACGGTCGCGATCGGAACCGACGGCGTGCTGTACGCCTACTCGCACACGACTCATGCGGTGCTGCGCTACGACATCACGACCGGCAGGACACTGGGCACGGATGCCGTCGCGACGGGCCCCGATCGACCTGGCGCGACCATCACCGCCGTAGGCGACACGTGGGCGCTGCTCGCACCGGGCGGCGCGCGCCTGTGGATCCGAGGGGTGCGCGGCGCCCTGCCGACCTCGCTCAGCGGCAAGCCGGTGCTGCAGCAGCCGTCGGCGAAGCGGGCGGTCGTGGTCGTTGCCGACGCGAGCCGGCTCGTCTCGTTCCAGCTGAAGAACGGAACGCGCACCCGGCTCGCAGACCAGCTCAGCGGCACTCCGGCCGCTCCCGCCTGGCAGGGATCGACGCTGTATGCCGCGTGGGTGCCCACCGGCGGCGGGCAGGGCACGCTCTGGGCAGGGCGCCCCGGGCTCTCGGGCGAGCTGCGGGCGAAGACCGCGAAGCTCGACTACGCGGGCAAGACGCTGCGCGCGGCGGCGACGCCGGTGTTCCGCGGCAACGGCAGCTCAGAGATCCTGAACGACACCACGAGCGGGTGGATCTGGTCGGTGCCCTCCGGCAAGATCGTGCAGGGCTCGCAGAACTGGGATCTCAACCAGAAGGATGTCACCGCTCCGGACCCGCAGAACAAGCCGACCGAGCGCGAGACGAACCCCGAGCCGCCCGTGGCCGTCGACGACGCCTTCGGGGTGCGCGCCGGCTCGCTCGTCTCGCTGCCCGTGATGCTGAACGACTCCGACCCCAACGGCGACGTGATCTCGATCGTGCCGGGGTCGCTCACCGGCCTCGATCCGGGCTTCGGCGCGGCATCCATCGCGAACAACGCCCAAGCTGTGACGGTTCAGGTGAAGCCGGGCGCGACGGGAACCGCGACGTTCCAGTACACCGTGACCGACGGCACGGCGGGCGGCGGCGGCCTCAAGTCGAAGCCGGCCACGGTGACCCTCACCGTGAGCCCGGCGGGGGCGAACCGGGCGCCCGCGTGGTGCAACAACGACCGCAACTGCCTCTACAAGTGGCCGAGCGGCGTCAGCGTCGCCCCGGGCGGGTCGGTCAAGGTCCCTGTGCTGCGCGGCTGGGTCGACCCCGACGGCGACCCGATGTTCGCGCAGTCGACGGCGACGGGCACCGATTACACGGTCAGCGTCTCGCCCGACGGCACCGTCGTGTTCCAGGCGCTCGCGACCGCGCAGCCGAGGACGGTGCCGATTCCCGTGACGATCTCCGACGTCAACGGCGCCACGGCCGAGAAGGACCTGCAGATCACGATCACGGCGCAGCCGACGCTCCAGGTCGAGAACTTCGGGCTCATGACGGCCGCCGGCGTGCCCCTCACCGTCGATCCGAGCTCGCACATCCGCGGCGCGAAGGGCACGCCGCGCATCACGAGTGCCACCCTCGCGACCTCGAACCTCGCCGATTCCGGTTCCGCGAACGGCGGCGGGGCCGACGCCGAGGCGACGGTGAACGTCGACAGCTCGGGCTCGACCTTCGACTTCACCGCGAAGCAGCCGGGCAGCTACCCGGTCACGATGACAGTGTCGGACTCGGCCACGAAGGCGACGGTCACCGGCACGGTGCGCATCACCGTCGTGCCGCCCGATCAGCCGCTGTTGTCCACCTCGCCCGTGACGGTGTTCGTGCGACCGCAGACAGACACCTCCGTCGACGTGTTCTCGGCCGTGCAGAACCCGACGGGCCGCGTGCTGCTCCTCAGCGACCCGAGCCCGAAGCCGGCCGACGGGGCCTCGCTCGACGTCGACGTCGTCGGCCAGTCGCAGCTGCGGGTGCGCGGCACGACGGGCACCGGCTCGCCGGGGCTGCTCGGCACGGTCGACTACACCGTGAGCGACGGCACGAACGCGCAGAACATGACCGTGGCGGGCGTCGCCACCGTGTACCTGCTGCCCGAGAAGTCGCCGACGCGGCCCGTGGCGATCAACGACTCGGTGACGGTGCGGGCCGGCGCGCAGGTCGACATCCCTGTGCTCGCCAACGATGTGGGGCCGAACGGCGACATCGTCGAGCTCGACCCCTCGAGCATCCAGAACGCCTCGCACCAGGGCCTCGCCTTCGCCTCGGGGCAGGTGCTGCGCTACCTCGCGCCTCAGACCTCGCCAGGGTCGACGCCCATCACGCTGCGCTACTCGGCCTACTCGGCGGGGAATCCGTCGGCGAAGTCCGAGGCCACGGTCAGCGTGACCATCCTCAGCAAGGACGGCGACCGGCCGCCGCAGCCACAGACGCTGACGGGGCGCGTCACGGCGGGGGCATCCGTTCGCATCCCCTTCAACCCGTACGGCGTCGACCCCGACGGCGACATGGTCGCGCTCGACCGCATCATGACGCAGCCCGACGACGGCACCGCGCAGATCTCGGCCGACGGCACCGCGATCGTCTTCACGGCCCTCGCCGACAGCCAGGGCCAGCAGAGCTTCACCTACCGCGTGCGCGACGCTCAGGGTGAGACGGGGCAGGCGACCGTCATGGTCGGCGTGCTGAACGCTCAGACCGACCCTGCGCCGGTGACCTTCAGCGACTACGTCCAGGTGCAGGCGGGGCAGGGGCACCAGGTCGTCGTGCAGCCCGCCTCGAACGACGTCGACCCCACCGGCGGCGAGCTGCAGCTCGTGAGCGTCACGCCCGACGCGCCGAAGGGAACCGCGGCGTACGAGCTGCTGCAGCAGCACATCGGCTCGCAGAACTCGTCGCGGGTCGTCATCACGTCGACCCCGCTCGCGCGCACGCTCACCTACACCTACTCGGTGAAGAACGCGCAGGGCGACGTGAGCGCGGGTCTCATCGTCGTCGATGTGGTCGTGGGGCACGTGCCCGACTACCCGATCGCGGTCGACACGGTCGTCGATGCGCAGAACCGCGGTCGTCTCGCCCAGGGCATTGATGTCGTGGCCGGCAAGGTCTCGTGGGGCTCGGGCGACATCGCGGGTCTCAAGCTGTCGCTCTACAAGAAGATCGACGGGGTTTCGGTCGACGGCGATGCGATCAAGGTGACGCACGTGCCGACCGCCGGTCTGCTGGTTCCGTTCAAGCTGACGGGCGACGATTTCACGGGGCGGCCAGCGACGACTTACGGATTCCTGCGAGTTCCGGCCCTCGCCGACGTGATCCTCGCCCTCAAATCCGATGCGAAGCCGCTCAAGGTCGCCGAGGGCGGCACGAAGAGCGTCGACCTGCGGTCGATCGTGAGCATCCCGTCAGGCCAGGTGCTGAACGCGCAGAGCGGCGAGATCAAGACGACGAAGGCGCGCAAGAACGCCACCTGCTCGATCGACAGCCAGAACAACCTGACGTATGACGCAGGCGACGGCGCACCGTGGACGGACGCGTGCCTCGCCCCGGTGCGCCTCGGCGGTCAGTCCGAGTACACGATGATCGCCGTGCCGGTGCAGGTGATCCCGAAGAAACCGCTGCCCGAGCTGCGGCCGGCGTCGCTGACCGTGAGCCCGGGGCAGGGCGCCGTGAAGTTCGACCTGCGTCAGATGACGACGTGGCTCGGCCACAGCGACTTGAGCGGCCTGGACTTCAACGTCGCGTACGGCGGCCACCTGTTCAGCGTGGTACGGAGCGGTCAGACGATCTCCGTGCGCGCCAACGACACGGCTCAGCCGGGCCTGGAAGAGGTCGCGCAGGTCAGCATCCGCGGGTACAGCGGTGTGGGCACGACCGCCGACATCACCCTGAAGGTCGGCCCGGCGCCGAATACCCGCCCCGCGGGCGGCTCGGTCGCGCTCAGCTGCTCCGAGGCGCAGGGCAGCAGCTGCAGCACCACGGTCGTCGGCCTGCGCGACGAGGTGAACGCATACCCCGGCACCCCGCTCAAGGTCGTCTCGGTCGCCGACACGGTGACCGGCTGCACCGGCGTGACCTTCGCCGTGTCAGACAGCCGCACCGTCTCTGCGCGTTGGGCGGCCGACAGCCCCGGCGGCCGGTGCACCGTGCCGTTCGACGTGCAGGACGCGCAGGGGAAGCGCAGCGCTTCCGGCGCCGAAGCGGGAACGCTGTCGTTCGAGCTGAAGGGGTATCCGGCAGCGCCGGCATCCGTCTCTCAGGTCGCGTTCTCAGGCGACAGCGTGACGCTCGCCGTTTCGCCCGGCGACGCCGCCAGTTCGTACCCGGCGCTCACGGGCTTCCACGTCTATGTCGACGGCCGCGCCTCGGTGAGCTGCGACGCCAACGGCGCCTGCCCGCCGGTGAAGGGGCTGAAGAACGGCGACCAGCACACCTTCCAGGTGAAGTCGGTGAACAGCGTCGGCGAATCGCGCACGGCGGTGCAGACCGCCGGTTGGGCGTTCGCGCAGCCCGTCATCGGCGGCGTGAGCGCGAAGCCCGTCTTCGACGGCAACATCACGACGGCGACGACGGGCGCCTTCGACCTGACGATTCCGAACAC
Organism: Gryllotalpicola sp. CP2-P1; assembly: GCF_057512245.1. NCBI lineage: Bacteria > Bacillati > Actinomycetota > Actinomycetes > Micrococcales > Microbacteriaceae > Gryllotalpicola > Gryllotalpicola sp. CP2-P1. Next base: position 4,086 of record NZ_JBLRDT010000092.1, on the reverse strand, counting down.
CGACAGCACGGCCTCGGCCTACACCGTGCAGTGGAGCGGCAACACCCAGACGGTGAACGTCGGCGGGGGCGACCACACGACGGTGCGGCTCTCGGCGGCCGCCGGCCAGCCGACCGAGGTCACGGTCACGCCCGTCAGCCGCTTCGATCAGCCGCCGGGCGACAGCGTCGGTGCCAGCCCGGCTTCGACCTCGGTGACTCCGGCCGGTTCTCCCGGGCTCGGCACGTCGGGCGTCAGCCTCAGCGCCGATGACGGGTCGATCACGATCAACGGCACCGTGTCGGGCGACCCGAACGGCTCGTCCAAGGTTCCAGGCTCGCCGTACCTCTTCATCGCCTCGGAAGACGGCGACCCCGTGTGCACCAATTCCGGGGGCGCGACCATCGACACCAACGGCAACGGCAGCGGCTCGAGCTCGACGACCCAGACCATCGATCACGGGCTCACCCAGTTCCACACCTACACGGTGTACGCGTGCTACACGAACGCCTACGGCGCGGCCGAGGCGTCACTCGGCAGCGTCACGGTCTGGAGCCAGCCGGCGACGTCGGCGAGCTGGCGCTATTCGATCACCAATCACGGCGGCGGAAGCAGCCTGCCCGACTTCGAGTTCAACGGCTCGAAGCCCTTCGGCGGCTCGACGCCGAACAACTACGTCACCGAGTTCTCGGACGCGACGCAGGGCTACCAGCAGGCTCAGAATTACAGCTACCCGACGGGTCTGTTCGGCCAGAACCCGAATATCAAGGCGCGCAACTGCGGCAACGGATTCCTCGGCCTGTGCACCAACCCGACTGACGTCACCGCCTCGGGCGCCCCGTACCAGCTCCAGGCCACAGGGGTCACCGCGAGCTGTCAGGCCGACGCGGCCAGTGGCGACATCACCGGTGCGGTGTCGCTGACCGGCAAGGGTCTCGCTCAGGCATCCGTCGGCATCGTGACGTACACCTACCTCGCGGCCGGCGCGACGGACCCGACGACGGCGAACGGCAACGGGCAGACCTCCGTCACCCTCCCATCAGGGGCGACCCACCTGCAGGTGACCAGCTACCAGATCAACCTGCCGAGCGGATTCGACGGGACCTTCGTCGGCGACGACGGCCTCACGAACGACAGCAGCTGCAACTAAGAGAAGGCGAGAGCACAGCAATGGCGATCAGCTCTGAGCAGGCGACCTGGTTCCAATCCACGTTCCAGGCGCTGGCGGACAATGTCGAGCAGGTGGTGCTCGGCAAGCGTCACGTCATCGAGCTCGCGTTCACCGCGATGGTGAGCGAAGGCCATCTGCTGCTCGAAGACCTGCCGGGCACGGGCAAGACGAGCCTCGCGCGCGCGATGTCCGAGACGGTGCACGGCACCTCGACGCGCATCCAGTTCACGCCCGATCTGCTGCCGGGGGATGTCACGGGCATCACCGTCTACGACCAGAAGAACGGCGAGTTCGAGTTCCACGCGGGCCCCATCTTCGCGAACGTCGTGCTCGCCGACGAGATCAACCGCGCGAGCCCGAAGACCCAGTCGGCGCTGCTCGAGGCGATGGAAGAGGGCAAGGTCACGATCGACGGCGTCACCCGCTCGACCGGCGCGCCGTTTCTCGTCATCGCGACCCAGAACCCGATCGAGCAGGCCGGCACCTACCCTCTGCCCGAGGCGCAGCTCGACCGCTTCATGATCAAGACGAGCCTCGGCTACCCCGACCTCGCCGCGACCGTGCGCATCCTCGAGGCGACGAGCGAGGTGCCGCACGAGCTGAACCCGGTGATCACGCCGCAGGCGCTCGTCGGCATGTCGACCATCGCGCGCGCGGTGCACGCCGACCCGGTGATCTTCGACTACATCGGCCGCATCGTCGAGGCGACCCGCACGGCGTCGCAGACCCGGGTCGGCGTCTCGGTGCGCGGCGCCCGCGCCCTCACCAAGGCGGCGAAGACCTGGGCGGCCGGCCAGGGCCGCGGCTACGTGAACGTCGACGACGTGAAGTCGCTCGCCGTGCCGACCCTCGCGCACCGCCTCGTGCTCGACCCCGAGGCCGAGTTCGACGGCGTCACCCCCGAGGCCGTCATCGGCCAGATCCTGCTCGACGTCGTGCCGCCGGTGAGGAGCACCGTGGCGTGACCTTCGACTCGACCGGCAGCAGCGGCGCCACCGTCACCGGCACCGGAACCACCACGCACTTCGTCTCGGAGTCGTGGAGCGCCCGCACGCGCTTCGCCGTGTGGGCGGTGCGCTCCGGGCGCGAGATCCAGACGGCGGCGAACACCGCCTGGTCGCGGGTCTCCGGCACCGTCACGCCGGTCGGCTGGCTCGCCCTCGCCTGCGCGCTCGTGCTGCTGCCCGTCGGTCTCGCCCTCGGCTGGATGGAGTTCATCGTCGCCGGCCTGATCGCCGTGACGATCCTGATCATCGCCGTGCCGTTCCTGGCCGGCTCGCTCGCATATCAGGTGGGCTTCAGCCTTCCGGTCGAGCGCGTCGTGGCGGGGTCCGAGGTGGTCGGCACGCTCACCGTGACGAACACGTCGCGGCGCATCGCGCTGCCGAGCCGCATCGACGTGCCGATCGGCAGCGGGCTGACGGATGTCTGGGTGCCGCTGCTGCGCCAGGGGCACACCCACGGCGAGGACCTCATCGTGCCCGCCTACCGCCGGGGCATCATCGACATCGGCCCCGTCACGACCGTGCGCACCGACCCGCTCGGAACGCTCAAGCGCGAGGCGGCCTGGGCCGACGTGCACCGGCTGTTCGTGCACCCGAAGACCGTGGCGGTGCCGTCGACCAGCTCGGGTTTCGTGCGCGACCTCGAGGGCACGCCGAGTCGCGACGTCGTCGCCGAGGACATCGCCTTCCACCAGATCCGCGAGTACCAGCCCGGCGACGGGCGCCGTCACGTGCACTGGAAGTCCACGGCGAAGACCGGGCGGCTCATGGTGCGCCAGTTCGAAGAGACCCGCCGGGCGCGTCTCGCCCTCGTGCTCGGCATGCACGAGGACGAGTTCGCGACCGACGACGAATACGAGCTCGCCGTCAGCATCGTCGGCTCCCTCGGCATCCGCGCCGTGCGCGACGGGCGCCAGATCGCGGTGGTCGCGAGCGATCAGATCCTCGACGTGGCGAAGAACTCGGTGCGCGCCATCCGCTCGCTCTCCGTCCTCACACCGACCGCGCTGCTCGACGATCTCTCGACGGTCGAGCGCTCGCCCTCGGCGATGCCGTTCGAAGAGGTCTGCACCCTGGCGGCGCGCGCCATGAGCGACCTGTCGATCGCGTTCGTCGTGTGCGGATCGTCGGTCGACCGCACTCGCCTCATGCAGCTGCCGCTGCGCTTCGACCCCGGCGTGCAGGTGGTGGCGATCGTCGCCGACCCCGAGGCGCGGCCGGGCTACGGCCGCCTCGGCGAGGTCGGCGTGCTGACGATCCCGCTGCTCGAGGACTTCCGGTCGATGCTGCGGAGGGCCGCCTGATGGCCGCGCGGCGCCGGCGCTCCACGCGCCCCGATGCGGCGCTGATCGTCGACCTGGGCTTCGTGCTCGCCCTCGTCGCGGTCGGCGCGTTCGCCGCCTGGCCGATCTATGAGACCTGGTACCTGCTGATCACGGTGGGCGGGGCGGTCGTGATCGCGGCATCCGTCGTTCTGCTCGGCAGGCTGCGCCGGTGGTCGTGGCTGACGATCGCGGGCTGCACCGCCGCGGCATACCTCGTCTTCGGTGTTCCCCTTGCGATTCCGAGCGCTTTCGCCTCGCGCGCCGACTTCCTCGGCGCCTATCGCGACCTGTTGGCGGCGACGGTCGGCGACTGGAAGAAGCTGGTCACCGTGGCGGCGCCGGTCGGCCACTTCCAGACCCTGCTCGTGCCGCTGCTCATCACAATGCTCGTGTGCACGACGGCGGCGTTCTCGATCGTCTTCGGCCGCGTGCGCGGCTACGGCGCGCTCGTGCCGATCATGCTGGTGCCCACGGCCTTCGCGATCGTGTTCGGCACGACGGCGAACGGCCAGGGGCTCACCATCGGCGCCTTCCACGTGGCGGCGCTGCTGCACACGATCGTCGGGGTGATGGCGGTGGGCATCGCGGGCGGATTCCTCGTCTGGCG
>NZ_JBLRDT010000091.1:0-10706 GCF_057512245.1 Gryllotalpicola sp. CP2-P1 | reverse complement strand
GGTGAGGGCGAGCGCGAGCAGCACGGCCCCGAAGGTGACCGGGACCTTCGGCGGCACCGGAACGAGCACAGCGCACAGGAACGGCAGCAGGCCGCCGATGAAGAAGGCGATGAGGGATGCCAGCGCCGCATGCACCGGGCTGACGTCGTCGTCTTCTGCGCCACTCTCACCACGGGCGATGCGCGCGCGCACCGCGTCGCGCTGGGAGCTCACCGAGACATACTCGCCGAGGGCCATCGAGAGTGCGCCGCCGATCAGTGCGGCGGTGCCGGCCAGCAGAATGGGGTGCACGGCGGTCGTCGCACCCGCCACCCCGATGACCACGGCGGCGACCGAGACGATGCCGTCGTTCGCGCCGAGGACTCCGGCGCGCAGCCAGTTCAGCCGAGACGCGAGGCTCTCGGGCGCGGGCGCGCTCGAGGTTCCGAGAAGGGCGCGCAGCGGCGAGAGAACGTTGGACACATCTCTATGGAAACACCGCCGCGCGCCGGGCGCTAGCAAGGTGAGGCGACCCTAAATCCCTGATCAGAACCGCAGTCTGCGGCCTCAGCGACCGCTCACTGCGCGGCGGTCGTAGTGCCGTGACCGCAGCGCCACGAACACGGCCGAGTACGCGATCGCGATCACCGAGCCCGCGAGCACGGCGATCGTCCCTTCATCGGTGATCTGCTCGCTCCCGCGGAACGCGAGCTCGTTCATCAGCAGCGACACGGTGAACCCGATGCCCCCGAGGCATCCCACCATCATGAGGTCCACCGGGTTGCGGGCGATGCCGGGCGCGCGCGAGCCGAGTCCGCCGAGCAGCCCCGCGAGAACGATGCCGCACACCTTGCCCAGCGGCAGGGCGACCACGATGGCCCAGAACTCGGCGTGCAGCTCGTCGATGCCGACGGCGGGGAACGCCACCGCGGCGGCGGCGAAGGCGAACAAGGGCAGCACGACGCCGTTGGTGACGGGCTCGAGCTGCGCGCGCATGCGCTCGCCCGGCATCCGCGCGATCACGAATCCCAGTGCGACGCCGGCGATGGTCGCGTGAACGCCGCTCATCAGCACGAACCACCACGTGAGCACGGCGAGCGCCCACAGCACCGCGATGACGGGCCAGCGCGGCCGCCGCCCGCGCAGATAGGGGGAGCGCGGGGCGAGCAGCTTGCTCAGCCACGCGAAGACGAGCAGGCAGCCGGCGGCGCCCGCGAGCCAGGGCAGCTCGACCGCAGGGGTGAAGAAGAACGCGATGATCAGGATCGCGATGAGGTCGTCGATGACCGCGAGCGCGAGCAGGAACACGCGGACGTGACCGGGGATGCCGCGACCGAACAGCCCCAGGACCCCGAGTGCGAACGCGATGTCGGTCGCCGTCGGGATCGGCCAGCCGGTGGGGAAGTCGCGCCCGGCGATCGCCAGGTAGATCAGCGCGGGCGCGATCACGCCGCCGAGCGCCGCGATCGTCGGCAGCAGGGCCTTGCGAGGGGAGTTCAGCTCGCCGGCCGCGAGCTCGTGCCGCAGCTCGACCGAGACGCTGAAGAAGAACACCGCCAGCAGGCCGTCGCTGACCCAGTGCCGCGGAGACAGCGAGAGGCCGGGCAAGGGGAGGGACGGGTGCCAGTTCGCGAAGCCGATCAGCGCATGGCCGATGCCGGGAAGGTTCGCGAGAACCAGGCCGAGCACTGCGGCGCCGAGCAGCAGCACGGCCGCCACGCGCTCGGAACGGACGAGGTGGAAGGCAGTCATCGGCATCTCCAGAAGTCGCTGATGGATGCCGACCAGGCTTCCCGGCTCACCGAGCACCACCCTACGTGAATGCCGCCGCCGAGTCGGTGCTCGGCGGCGGCATCCGCTCAGGCGCTGCCGTTATGAGCGCGCGGCGATGATCTTTCCGACGTCGGGGGTGCCCCAGCCGGTCGGCGCGTCCCAGCCGGCGGCGGCCGGGAAGCCCCCGCTGAAGGTGGTGGTCTCGTTGTCGCCCACCGTCACGTCGTCGAGCAGCCCCTGCGCGGCCCACGACTTCGCGAGGGTGCCGACGTTGCCGACGGTGCGACCCGTGGCCTGCATGACGTCCGCGGTCAGAGCCGCCCACTGCGGGGCTCCGGCCGAGGTGCCGCCCATGAAGTACAGGCCGCTGTTGTCAGCGCCGAGGAACCCGAGGTAGGTCAGCACGCCCGTGTAGACGGAGGCGTTGTAGGCGACGTCAGAGCCCTTCTTCGCGTCGAACAGGCTCGGTGCGCCGCCGGTCACCCCGAACGCGCCCTGCGAGCAGTCCAGGGGGCAGGCCGTGTCGTCGTCCCACACCGTCTCGTTCGGCTCGTCGAGCCCGCTGCCCTTCCACAGATTGGTGCCGCCGACCGCTGTCACGTTGGGGTCCGAGGCGGGGTATGCGAAGTTCGCGTAGCCGGCGCCGTTGTCGGACCCGGAGTCGCCCGACGAGGCGAACACCGAGATGCCCGCAGCAGCGGCGGCTGCGAGCGCCTTCTCGCCCTGCTGCGTCTGGCCGTTGTTGGCATTCGCGTTCTTGATGGCGCTGTCGGGCACCCCGTAGCTCATCGAGAGCACCGTGCCGAGGTGGTTGTCGGCGACGTACTTCTCAGCGGTGTCGATGGATGCGCCAGAGTCGTTCGCTGCGACGACGAGCGCGATCTTCGCGCCGGGCGCGACCGCGTGCGCCCACTGGACGTCGAGCGAGGTCTCCTGCGCCCAGCTGGTCTGGGTGCCCTTGCCGGTCCACGTCGGCTTGCCCCCGGGGTAGTACACCGTCAGGTCCGCCGCGGGCAGCCCGAAGGTCTGCGAGAAGGCGGCGAGATCGGAGGCCACGGTGGGGCTCCCGAAGGCATCGATGATCGCGATGGTCTGACCGGTCCCGGCCGGAACCCCATCGATCGTCGCCGGAATGTCGTACGCCGCGCGGATGCTGTCGGGCGTCTGGCAGGCGAACCCGGTTTCCGCGAGGCACTCGGCCGGGGTCAGCGACAGCGCCGGGCTCGCGGCGCCCGTCGACAGCCCCGACTTCACAGCGATCGGGTCGACGGTGTAGGTGAGCTTGCCGCTCGTGCTCGCTGCGGATGCCGCCGCTGCTCCTGAGACGGCCAGGGCGGTCGCCCCGATCGCGGCCACCGTGAGCGAAAGGAGAGATCTGTGCTTCATTGACACTCCAAGGTCCTGCCGTCGCGCTGTCGCGACGGTCCGACCGCAGACTATCCGCCCGTCTAGGGGGCAGAACGCCACGTCCGCCGTCTCAGGCGCGGCTGTAGCGCAGTCTTCACGCGGCCGATTCGAGCCCGTAATCCGACGCGGCGCGGGCAATACTGACAGCATGACCACGAGTGAGCTCGACGCCTTCGCCGCCGCCATGTCCGAGGTGCTCGACAGGTGCGTCTGGAGTCAGCGCGAGACCCACGAGAGCCTGGTGCAGTACCTCATCGAAGAGAGCTACGAGCTCGTCGAGGCGATCGAGTCCGGTACGCGCGACGACCTGCTCGAAGAGCTCGGCGACGTGCTCTGGCAGGTGGTCTTCCACGCCGAGATCGCGCGCCGCACGCCCGCCGAGGGCTTCGACATCCAGGATGTCGCGGCCAATGTGCGCGCCAAGATGGTCCGCCGCCACCCGCACGTCTTCGGCGGCGAGGTCGCCGAGACCCCTGAGGACGTCGTGCGACTGTGGACCGCGGCGAAGAAGGCCGAGAAGCGCGATCGCACGAGCGTTCTCGACGGCATCCCCAGCGCCCTGCCCGCGCTCGCGCTCGCCGACAAGACGCTCGGCCGCGCCGCGTCCGTCGGCGTCGAGCCGGATGCCTCGCCCGCGGCCTTTTCGAACGAGGAGGAGCTCGGCGAGCTGCTGCTCGGCGTCGTCGCAGCGGCGCGCGCCCAGGGCCTCGACGCCGAGCGCGCGCTGCGCACGAGCACCCGCGCCCTCGCGCGGGAAGTCCGCGCCGCAGAGCGCCCGGCCTAGCGTGCGCTGCTCGGATCCGCTGGACGCTGCTCGGATCCGGACAGCGCGGAGCGGATCCGAGCAGCGCAACCGTTACGCGGCGACAGCGGCCCCGGTGTCGGTCTGGGGTGCGGCCTCGCGCCGGTGCGCGGGCAGGAACAGCACCGACACGAGCAGCACGAGCGCGACGAAGAAGATCGCCAGGTAGACGAGGTGCATCGCGCTCGCGAGCCCCGCGCCCTCGGGCACCCCGGCCGCGTTGAGCGTCACCCGCGAGTTGACCACCGCGCCGAAGATCGCGACGCCGATCGCCGAGCCCATCGAGCGCGCGAACATGTTGGTGCCGGTGACGGCGCCGCGCTCGCGGTACTCGGCGGAGGCCTGCGCGGCGATCAGCGACGGAACGGCCGTGAAGCCCATGCCGGCGCCGATCACGAAGCAGAAGATGGCGACGAGCCAGATCGACGAGTGCGCCCCGAGCATCAGCGTGAGGGCGGTGCCCAGCACGACGAGCAGCGCGCCGATCACCGAGGTGACACGGAAGCCCCAGCGCAGATAGATGCGCCCGGCTTGCGAGGCGGCGGCGGGCCAGCCGACCGTGAGCGCTGCGAGCGCGAGGCCCGCGATCAGGGCGCCGAAACCGAGCACGCTCTGGGCGTAGATCGGCACGTAGGTCGACAGGCCGAGCACGACGACGCCGATCATGAGCGACGCGATCGTCGAGGCGGCGACGACGCGCCGCTTGAGCAAGGCGAGCGAGAAGATCGGATGCTCCGTTCGCAGTTCGACGTAGACGAAGGCCGCGAGCAGGGCGGCGGCCAGCACGAAGATGCCGATGCCGATCGCCGAGCCCCACGCCCACGCCTGGCCGCCCTCGAGCAGCCCGAGCAAGAGCAGCGTGGTGCCGCCGGCCAGCAGCACGGCACCGAGGTAGTCGATCGGCTCGCGCTCGGAGGCCGCGCGCTTCTCGTGGTACGAGCGCCACAGCATGAACACCGCGACGGCGCCCAGGGGGATGTTGATCCAGAAGATCCACCGCCAGATGCCGAGCTGCGCGAACACACCTCCGAGGGTCGGCCCGACGACCGAGGCGATGGCCCACACCGAGGCGAGGTAGCCCTGCACCTTGGCGCGCTCCTGCAGCGTGTAGAGGTCGGCGGTGATGGTCATCGAGACGGGCAGCACGGCACCGGCGCCGAGCCCCTGGATGACGCGCGCGCCGATCAGCACCGGCATCGACCACGCCGCACCGCACAGGATCGACCCGAGCAGGAACAGCGCGATGCCGAACAGCAGGGTGTTCTTGCGCCCGAGGGCGTCGGCGAGGCGACCGTAGATCGGGACGACCACGGCCTGAGCGAGCAGGTAGACCGAGAACAGCCAGGGCAGCTGCTGGAAGTGCCCGAGGTCCTTCGCGATCGACGTCGAGGCCGTCGCGATGATCGTCGAGTCGAGCGCGACGAGACCCGTGGCGAGCATCTGGGAGAGCAGGACCGGGCCGCGCTCGGAGCGCAGCCCGACCCCGGAGGATCGTTCAGGCATGTGAACTACAAGTCCCACGCGCTCCTGGCGTATTCCCAGCGATGAGAGGATTGCCTTATGGCCCAAGACGTGAACCCGCCTCGTGGCATGCGCGATTTCCTGCCGGCCGAGAAGGCGAAGCGCGAGCGCCTCCTCGCCGTCATCCGCTCGCAGTACGCGGCGCGCGGTTTCGAGGAGATCGAGACACCCGTCGTCGAGGACGCGGCGCGGCTGCACTCCGGCCTCGGCGGCGACAACGAGAAGCTCGCGTTCGGAATCCTCAAGCGGGGGCTCGACGCCGACGATGTGAGCACGGCCGCGGCATCCGGCGACCTCGCCTCGCTCACCGATCTGGGCCTGCGCTTCGACCTCACGGTGCCGCTCGCGCGCTTCTACGCGACCAACCGCGCCAAGCTCCCCGGCGTCTTCAAGTCGATCCAGATCGCCCCGGTGTGGCGCGCCGAGCGCCCTCAGAAGGGCCGCTACCGCCAGTTCGTGCAGTGCGACATCGACATCATCGGCGAGCCCGGCATCTTGGCCGAGGTCGAGCTGATCACGGCGACGGCGGCGACGCTGACGGCGCTGGGGCTCGCCGGATGCCGCATCCGCATCAATCACCGCGCGATCCTGCGGCACCTGATCGCCTCGTGGAAGATCGCGCCCAAGAGCACCGAGCGCGCCCTCATCACGATCGACAAAGAGGACAAGATCGGCGTCGACGGCGTCGTGGCCGAGCTCGTGGCGCTCGAACTGCTCGACGCAGACCTCGCAGACCAGGCGCGCGCCGACCTCGGCGAGCTGGCCGACGACGGGTGGAACCTCACAGGCGAGAACGCGCCGGCCTGGCTCGATCAGGACGCGTACGCGCAGCTGCGCCAGATCCGCGACGCGGTGAAGGCAGCCGCGCCCGAGGTGCCGCTGATCTTCTCGCACAACCTCGTGCGCGGCATGGGTTACTACACGGGGGCGATCTTCGAGATCCAGCACCCCGAGTTCGGCTACTCCCTGGGCGGCGGCGGGCGCTACGACGGCATGATCGGGCGCTTCGCGGGCACGGATGCCCCGGCTGCCGGCTTCTCGATCGGGTTCGAGCGCATCGTCGACCTCATTCCCGACGCGGAAGCCGACGCAGAGAGTGCGGTCGTGCTGCTGCACGACAACGACGTGGCCCCCGCGACGCTCATCGCGCTGCAGACCGCGCTCGTCGCAGACGGCAAGCGCGTGCGGCTCGAGAAGCGCACCAAGAACGTGAAGGCCCTGCTCGCCCGCGCGGAGGAGTCGGGATACGGGGCGGTCGCGAACGTGAACGCGCAGACCGCGTCCGTCGCCGAGCTGGAGTTCCGACCGCTCGGCTGAACAGCGCGGGCCGTGGCGAAAAACTTCCGTCTTCGGGCCGGAGTCCCGCTTCCCACCCCCGCCTGGCCGCTCACTAGTCTTGAGACCGACACCCCATCAGAAGGAGAAAACAGTGGCTGCTATCGAGGCCGTTGGCGCTCGCGAGATCCTGGATTCCCGCGGCAACCCGACCGTCGAGGTCGAGGTCCTGCTCGACGACGGGACCGTGTCCCGCGCGGCTGTCCCATCCGGCGCATCGACCGGTGCATTCGAGGCCTACGAGCTGCGCGACGGCGACAAGGGCCGCTACCTCGGCAAGGGCGTCACCAAGGCGGTCGACGCCGTGCTCGACGTGCTCGGCCCGGCCGTCGAGGGGCTCGAGGCCACCGAGCAGCGCATCATCGACGCCACCCTGATCGAGGCCGACGGCAGCGACAACAAGTCGACCCTGGGCGCCAACGCGATCCTCGGCGTCTCGCTCGCCGTCGCCCGCGCCGCCGCGGACTCGGTGGACCTGCCGCTCTACCAGTACGTCGGCGGCCCCAACGCGCATGTCCTTCCCGTGCCGCTGTTCAATGTCATCAACGGCGGCGAGCATGCCGACAACGGCATCGACTTTCAGGAGTTCTTCCTCGCCCCCATCGGCGCCGAGACCTTCGCCGAGGCGCTGCGCTGGGGTGCAGAGACCTACCACGTCCTCAAGGGCGAGCTGAAGGCGGCCGGCTTCGCGACGGGCCTCGGCGACGAGGGCGGCTTCGCTCCCGACCTGCCCAGCAACCGCGAGGGCCTCGACTTCCTGATCAAGGCGATCGAGAAGGCCGGCTTCACCCCGGGCTCCGACATCGCCGTGGGCCTCGACGTCGCCGCGACCGAGTTCTTCAACGACGGCGTCTACCGCGTCGAGAACAAGGACTGGACCGCCGAGCAGCTCATCGAGTACTTCACCGGTCTCGTGAACGACTTCCCGATCGTGACCATCGAGGACGCGCTCGCCGAGGACGACTGGGACAACTGGAAGGCCTTCACCGAGGCGCTCGGCCGCAAGGTGCAGCTCGTCGGCGACGACCTGTTCGTCACCAACCCGACGCGCCTGGCCAAGGGCATCGACCTCGGCGTCGCCAACTCGCTGCTCGTCAAGGTGAACCAGATCGGCACGCTCACCGAGACGCTCGATGCCGTCGAGCTCGCGCACCGCGCCGGCTACACCACGATGTTCTCGCACCGCTCGGGCGAGACCGAAGACACCACGATCGCCGACCTCGTCGTCGCCGTGAACTCGGGCCAGATCAAGAGCGGCGCCCCCGCCCGCAGCGAGCGCGTCGCGAAGTACAATCAGCTGCTGCGCATCGAAGAGGAGCTCGGCGACGCCGCGACCTTCGCCGGTGCCAAGGCCTTCCCCCGCTTCGGGAAGTAGGCAACCGCGGGTCGACTCGGCGAAGCCGAATGGAGACCGCAGCGCGGGTCGACTCGGCGAAGCCGAATGGAGACCCAGCGTTCTTTCAGAAGGCGCGCCGCCCGGATAGGGCGGCGCGCCTTCGCGTCTCGCCTACGCTCGGGAGCATGTCGACCGCCCGCACCACCGCCGTCAATGCGCGGGGCTGGCTGCGCGGCATCCGCTTCTCGTGGTTCGCCGTCGTCATGTTCGTCGTGCTGGTGCTCGGCGTGCTGGTGCTCGCTCCGACCGTGCGCATGTACACGGCCCAGCAGCAGCAGATCTCGAAGCTGCAGCAGCAGAACGCCGATCAGAGGGCCGAAGTCAGCAAGCTGGACGCGCAGATCAAGAACTGGGACGACCCCGACTACATCAAGGCGCAGGCGCGCGACCGGCTGCTCTATGTGATGCCGGGCGAGACGAGCTACCTGATCATCGACGACCTGCCCGCCGCGCCCGCGAAGACGCCGAAGAAGGTCAGCACGAAGGTGCAGCAGCAGGACGGCGACTGGTCGGCGACGCTGCTGCGCTCGATCCTCGAGAAGCCGGCGACGACGCCCGGGACCGGCGGCGGCCACTAGGGCGCTGCTGCTGGGAGAATGGCCTGATGAGCACTCCTCCCTTCGCACCGGCCAGCGACCGCGACATCGCCGTGGTGTCGGCGCAGCTGGGGCGACCCGCCCGCGGCGTGCTCGGCATCGCCGCCCGGTGCGCGTGCGGCAATCCGACGGTCGTCGCGACGGCACCGCGGCTGCCCGGCGCCGGCACCCCGTTCCCGACGCTGTACTACCTGAGCCACCCCGCCGCCACGGCGGCGATGTCGCGGCTCGAGGCCGACCATGTCATGGTCGAGCTTCAAGAGCTGCTGGCGACCGACGCCGACGTGCAGGCTGCCTACCGGAAGGCGCACGAGGCGTACCTCGCAGACCGCGAGTCGATCGAGATCGTCGATGAGATCCGGGGATTCTCCGCCGGCGGCATGCCCACGCGGGTGAAGTGCCTGCATGCGCTCGCGGCGCACTCTCTGGCGGCCGGCCGGGGCGTGAATCCGATCGGGGACCTCGCCCTGGAACGTGGGAATTGGTCCCCTGATGTCTGCGAATGCGCCGATTACGGCGTCTGATTGACCGCCTGTAGGCTAGAGACACACTTTTTCCTCCGAGGAGTCGCTGAACTGTGCCCAAGATCCTGATTGTCGGCGGTGGCTACGCCGGTTTTTACACCGCGTGGAAGCTGGAGAAATCCCTTCGTAAGGGCGAGGCAGAGGTCACTCTGATCGACCCGCTGCCCTACATGACGTACCAGCCGTTCCTCCCCGAGGTCGCAGCCGGTTCCATCGACCCGCGGTACGCGACGGTCAACCACCGTCGTCACCTGAAGAGCACGAAGCTCATCGCAGGTCGGGCGACCTTCATCAACAATGCCGAGAAGAAGGTCACCGTTACGCCGGTGGTGGGCGAGCCCTTCGATGTCGAGTACGACCAGGTGGTCGTCACCGCCGGTGCGGTCAGCCGCACCTTCCCGATTCCGGGTGTCGCCGACCTCGCGTACGGCATGAAGAACATCGAAGAGGCCGTCGCCGTGCGCGACCGCCTCATCACCAACTTCGACAAGGCCGCGGTGCTGCCCAAGGGCGACCCGCTCCGCGAGCGACTGCTGACCGTCACGGTCGTCGGCGGCGGCTTCGCCGGCATCGAGGCCTACGGCGAGCTGCGCTCGGCCGCCTCGGCTCTGCTCAAGTTCTACCCTGAGATCGACTTCGAAGAGACGAAGTTCCACCTCGTCGAGGCGATGGGCCGCATCATGCCCGAGGTGTCGCTCGAGACGAGCCACTGGGTCGTCAACCGCCTCGCCGAGCGCGGCGCGCCCATCCACCTCGACACCCAGCTCAAGAGCGCCGAGAACGGCCGCGTCGAACTGTCGAACGGCGACGTCTACGAGAGCGACCTCATCGTGTGGACCGCCGGCGTCATGGCCACGCCGACCGTCACGCGCAACACCGACCTGCCGATCGAGGCACGTGGCCGCATCACGACCAACGCTTCGCTGCGTGTGATCGACGCCGATGGCGATGTCATCGAGGGCGCCTGGTCCGCCGGCGACGTGGCGGCGGTTCCCGACCTGACCGGCAAGGGCGTCGGCGGCTTCTGCGTGCCGAACGCGCAGCACGCCGTGCGCCAGGCCAAGCGCCTCGCCAAGAACCTCATCGCTGTTCTGCGCGGCGAGGACCCGGTCGACTACATCCACAAGAGCCTCGGCGCGGTGGCGAGCATCGGCCTCTACGACGGTGTGTTCCAGTCGGGCAACCTCGCGTTCAAGGGCTTCATCGCGTGGCTCATGCACCGCGGCTACCACGGCCTCGCCATGCCCACGTGGGAGCGCAAGTGGCGCGTGATCTTCGGCTGGCTCGGCAACTTCTTCCTGGGCCGCGACTTCGCGACGATCGCCGCCGTGCAGACGCCGCGCTCCAACTTCGAGGAGTTCGCGTCGCGCCCG
>NZ_JBLRDT010000090.1:0-10977 GCF_057512245.1 Gryllotalpicola sp. CP2-P1 | reverse complement strand
ACCACGCGCCTCTGCGCACCGGTGCTGACAGCGGGTCAGAGGGCTGGCGTAGGGTGGCCCGCATGACTGGCAGCGAGGACCTCGAGACGCGGCGCCGCGAGGCGCGCGACGAGCTCTCCGCCATCATCGAGCTCAAGTGCCGGCTCGGCGACGACCCGTGGGAGTTCCTGCCAGAGCTGCCCAGCGTCGACGAGCAGGTGGTGCTGACGATGCGGCTCGAGCGCATCGAGGCGGCCGGCCTGGAAGAAGAGCGCGCCCGCGCCTACCACCCCACCGCCGCGCACGGTGCGGCCGAGCGATTCGAATACGGGGTGCTGCGCGGAATCGCCCTCGATCACCCCGGCCTCACGCGCGCCGTGTGGGGCCTGCTCGGCCGACTTCACGATGCGGCCTAGCCTCTAGCGCACCCCCGTGGTGGGGGCAATAGAGTCAGCCCATGCACAAGGCATGGAAGGTTGACCCGGCCGAGTCGCTCAAGGCAGGCCCCGGTTTCGTGCTCGCCGACGTCGACCCCGCGTCGACCCCCGGCTTCAAGGGCGACAAGAAGACCGGTGAAGAGGTGCTCGCCGCGGACGCCGCCGATCTGACCGAGCTGCAGCAGCGCCTCTACGCGCGCGGTGTGGAGGGCGACGAGCGGCGCGTGCTGCTCGTCCTGCAGGGCATGGACACCGCGGGGAAGGACGGCACGGTTCGCCACGTGGTCGGCATGACCCACCCCGAGGGCGTGCAGCTCACGTCGTTCAAGGCGCCCACCGCGTGGGAGCGCCGCCACGACTTCCTCTGGCGGGTGGCGCGGCGGGTGCCGGAGCCAGGGAAGCTCGGCGTGTTCAACCGCTCGCACTACGAGGACGTCCTGATCCAACGGGTGCACCAGATGGCCCCGGCGGCCGAGATCGAGCGCCGCTACGGCGCGATCAACGAGTTCGAGGCGGGGCTGGTCGACCGTGGCATCTCGGTGCTCAAGGTGATGCTGCACATCTCGCCCGACGAGCAGAAGAAGCGCTTGCAGGAGCGCCTCGACCGGCCCGAGAAGAACTGGAAGTACAACCCGGCCGACGTGACCGAGCGCGGCTTCTGGAAGGAGTACCAGGAGGCGTATCAGCTGGCGATCGAGCGCTGCTCGACCGACGTCGCCCCCTGGTACGTCGTTCCCGCCGACAAGAAGTGGTTCGCCCGCATCGCCGTGCAGCGCCTGCTCGACGGCGTGCTCGAGGGCCTCGACCTCACGTGGCCGCTGCCCGACTACGACATCGCCGCCGAGAAGAAGAGACTCAAGAAGTCATAGCGATTTCCGGCGGGCGCGCGCCGCGCGGCATCCTGGGGGCATGACTTTCGAGCCGGCCCTGCCTCTCCCGCACCTGCGCCGCACGCGCTCGAGCATCAAGTGGCGCCGGTTCCCCGAGGATGTGCTGCCGCTGTTCGTCGCCGAGATGGACTGGGGCATCGCGCCCGAGATCACGGCCGCGGTGACGGATGCCTTGGCCGCGGGCGACACGGGATATCTCGACAACCCCGGCCCGCTGGCCCCCGCCTTCGCCGACTTCGCGGCGGCGTCGTGGGGGTGGCAGGTGAACCGCGCATGGGTGCACCTCGCCACCGACGTCACGGTCGGCATCGTCGAGGTGCTGCGCCTCGAACTGCCGCGCACGGGCGGCCGCGTCGTCATCACTCCGCCCGTCTACAACCCGTTCTACGAGATGATCGGCGAGACCGGGGCCGAGCCCGTCGAGGTGCCGCTCGTCGAGGCATCCGATTGGTCTCTCGATCTGGCGGGCCTCGAAGCCGCGTTCCGAGACGGCGTCGACGCCATGATCCTGTGTCACCCGCAGAACCCGACCGGTCGGGTGCACACGCGCGCGTCGCTCGAGGCGCTCGCCCGGCTCGCCGCGACGTACGACGTGCTCGTCGTGAGCGACGAGGTGCATGCCCCGCTCACCCACCCCGGCACGGAGTTCGTGCCGTTCGGAGCGGTCGCCGCCGGGGCCGGTGCGCGCAGCGCCACCGTCACGAGCGCGAGCAAGGCCTGGAACCTGGCCGCCGTGAAGTGCGCCGTCGTCGTCGGAAACGACCCGCGCACCGCGGCGCAGCTGGACGGCCTGCCCGAAGAGCTCGCCGCGCGCACGAGCCTGCTCGGCCTGCGCGCCAACATCGCCGCGTTCGCCAACACCTACTGGCGCGATGCCGCCGTCGAGCGCATCACCGCGAACGTCGCGCTGCTCGCATCCGAGCTCGCCGAGCACGCGCCCGAGGTGAAGCTCGTGCCGGCGAACGCCGGCTACCTCGTGTGGCTCGACTTCCGCGACACCGCGCTCGGCGACGACCCCGCCGCGGTGCTGCGCGAGGTGGGTCGGGTCGCGTTCAACTCGGGGCCGAGCTTCGGCTCCGTCGGTCGCGGCTTCGCCCGCGCCAACCTGGCGTGCGAGCCGTCGACGGTGGTCGAGGCAGTGCGCCGCATCGAGCGCACACTGGTCGCCGTCGGCGCGCGGCTCGGGGTCGGCTCGTTGTAGTCACCGTGCGGCGACACTAGATGTCGCTCCGAGCCGGACACCCCGCCCGCGGCGACACTAGATGCCGTTTCGAGCCGGACACCCCGCCCGCGGCGACACTAGATGTCGCTCCGAGCCGGGCGCCCCTCACGCGGCGACACTAGATGTCGCTTCGCGTCCGACTTCCGTTGGGAGGCGACAGTAGATGCCGCTTCGCCCTGGTCGAACCCGCCTCGAGTGTCGCCGCGTGGAACGGCCGTCGGAGTTTCCGACAACTATTGTCGCCGCGCGGTGCGGGCGAGGCGCCGGGTGCCAGGTGCCAGGCCCAGGCCCCAGGGGCCCCAGACCCCAGGCCCCAGCCCCCAGGCCTCAGGCTCCAGGGGCCCCAGGGGTCCCCAGACCCCAGACCCCAAACCCCAGACGCTAGGCGACCGAGCCGGCCGCCTGCAGCCCCCGCTCGAGGTCGGCGAGGATGTCGCGCGCGCTCTCGATGCCGACCGACAGCCGCACGAGGCCCGGCGTGATGCCGGCATCCGCCTGCTGCTCGTCACTCAGCTTGAGGTGGATCGTCGACCCCAGGTGGATCGCCAGCGTGCGCACGTCGCCGATGTGCGTCATGGGAGTGATCAGCTCGAGCGCGTCAATGAAGCGCCGCGCCGCGTCGCGCGACCCGAGGTCGACCGACACGACCGAGCCCGCACCAAGCGGCAGGTAGCGCTCGGCGAGTGCGCGGTACGGGCTCGAGGCGAGCCCCGGGTAGAGAACGGATGCCACCTCGGGCCGCCCCTCGAGGAACTCGGCCACCGCCTGGGCGTTGGCCACGTGCCGCTCCATGCGCAGCGACAGCGTCTCGATGCCGTGCAGCAGCAGGAAGGTGCTCGTGGGCGGCACGGTCGGCCCGTATTCGAGCACGATCACCGTGCGCAGATAGGCGCCGAGCGCGCCGGCGCCGAAGCGCTCCACGAAAGAGCCGACGCCGGGCCTCGGCGCCTCGGTCAGCTGCGGGAAGCGGCCAGAGGCGGCCCAGTCGAAGCGGCCGCCGTCGACGACCGCGCCGCCGATGACCGAGCCGTGGCCCGAGAGCCACTTCGAGGTCGAGTGGATGACGACGTCGGCGCCGAACTCGATCGGCCGCTCGAGATACGGCGTCGGCACGGTGTTGTCGACGACGAGGGGAACGCCGTGCGCGTGGGCGATCGCGGCGAGCCGCGCGAGGTCGGTGACCTGGCCCAGCGGGTTCGTGAGGCTCTCGGTGTAGAGAGCCTTCGTGGTGGGGCGGAAGCGCGCAGCCCATTCCTCGTCGCTCGCGTCGTCGGGCACGTACTCGGCCTCGATGCCCTGGCGCTTCAGCACCCCGCGGAACATCTCATTCGTGCCCTCGTAGAGCGACCGCGTGATCAGCACGTGGTCGCCGGCACCCGCCAGCGCCGCGACCGCGACGAGGATCGCCGCCTGCCCGCTCGCGACGACGATGCCGTCGACACCGCCCTCGAGGTCGGCGATGCGCTGCCCCGCGACGAAGTTCGTCGGGTTCTCGTTGCGCGAGTATGCCCGCCCCCCGCGCCCGGCGAAGCGCGCCTCGCCGTCGTCGAAGTCATCGAAGACGTAGCCGGCGGTCTGGTAGATCGGCGTGACGCGCGCTTGGGCATGCGCATCGATCACCGCACCCGCGTGGATCTGGCGCGTTTCGAAGTCGAGGGGCATGCGGACAACTGTATTGGCTCGCTTCCGGCGGCCTCTTGTGGGCAGTTCACAAGGCGCAATGACCGCGCGCGGCGGCGTGGCTAGCGTTGCGAGCATGGCAACGGAGCACCCGATCACCGCGCCCGACGGCACTCGCACCGTCGTCGATGAATACCGGCCGCAGGCGCATTCCGAGACAAGCAGGTCGATGGATGCCTCGGCCGCGGTCCTCTTCCTGCCCGCTCTCGGCGTCCCGATCGGGTACTACCGGCCGCTCTTCGAGAAGGCCGCCGCGCGCGGCATCCGCATCTTCGGCCTCGAGATGCGCGGCCGCCCGCGCACGTCGACGACGGACATGCGCAAGCACGACTGGGGCTACGCGACGATCATCGAGCAGGACATTCCGGCCGCGTTCCGGCAGTCGCCGCTCGGCGAGATCGAGCACCTCACGGTCGTGGGGCACAGCCTCGGGGGACTGCTCGCGCTCACGGCGACCGGCGCCGGCATCCTGCGCCCCGACCGCGTCATGACTGCGGCGAGCGGTGCGGCGCACTTCACCTCGCGCGACGGCTTCGTCGCGCGCCTGCAGCGACGACTCGTCACGCCGTGGGCTCGCACGATCACGCAGGTCTGGGGCTACTTCCCGGGGCACAGACTCGGCTTCGGCGACCGGCAGCCGAAGACGATGATCGCCGACTGGCACCGTGAGGCGCGCACCAACCGGTTCATCTTCGCGAACACCTCGACCGACTACGAAGAGGCACTGCACCACGTCGAGGTGCCGGTGCTCCAGCTGTCGTTCGCCGGCGACACGCTCGTGTCGTCTCGGGCGGTCGACATGCTGGCGCAGCGGGTGGGGCCCGTCACCCCCGAGCGCGTGCATCTCGGCACAGATGCCAACGAGGGCCGGGCCTGGGACCATGTGCGGTGGCCCCGTCAGAACGCGGACGCGGTGCTCGACACGATGCAGTCCTGGGCGCGCGAGCACCCGGCCCCCGCGTCGGCATCGCCGCTCCCGACCTCCCCCGAAGTGTGAGTTCGGGTCGCCTCTTTCGCGAAGAGGGAGCCTGAACTCACTCCTCGGCGTCGCGCGCATGGGAGAATCGACGAGGCATGTCCGACAATCTCGAGATCCGCTTCCCTGCCGAACTGCCGGTCAGCGCGAAGCGCGATGAGATCGCGGCGGCGATCCGTGACCATCAGGTCGTCATCGTCGCGGGCGAGACCGGCTCGGGGAAGACCACCCAGCTGCCGAAAATCGCCCTCAGCATCGGGCGCGAGCGCATCGGCCACACCCAGCCCCGCCGCCTTGCCGCCCGCACCATCGCCGAGCGCATCGCCGACGAGCTCGGCGAGAGCGTCGGGCAGACCGTCGGCTACAAGGTGCGCTTCACCGACCAGGTCGGCGCGAGCACTCGCATCAAGCTGATGACCGACGGCATCCTGCTCAACGAGATGCATCGCGACCGCGAGCTCACGGCCTACGACACGATCATCATCGACGAGGCGCACGAGCGCAGCCTCAACATCGACTTCCTGCTCGGCTACCTCGCCCGGCTGCTGCCGCGCCGGCCCGACCTCAAGGCCATCATCACCTCAGCGACGATCGACCCAGAGTCGTTCGCGAAGCACTTCGCCGACGCCGCCGGGAACCCCGCGCCCATCATCGAGGTGTCGGGGCGCACCTACCCCGTCGAGGTCAGGTACCGGCCGCTCGTGGCTGAGGACGTCGAAGACGACGACGTGGATGCCGCAGGTGCGGGTCTCGATACGCCCGCTTCGCGGGCTACTCGACCATCGGAAGATCGCGACCTGAACGAGGGCATCCTCGACGCCCTCGACGAGCTCGCCCGCGAAAGCCTCAGCGACGTGCTCGTCTTCTTCTCGGGCGAGAACGAGATCAGGGACGCGGCGGATGCCATCCGCGGCCACCTCACCCGACAGGGCAAAGCCGATCAGACCGAGGTGCTCCCCCTCTATGGGCGCCTCAGCGCGGCCGAGCAGCACCGCGTCTTCGAGACGTCGACCCGGCCAGGCATCCGTCGCCGCATCGTGCTCGCCACGAACGTGGCCGAGACGAGCCTCACGGTGCCCGGCATCAAGTACGTGATCGACACCGGAACCGCGCGCATCTCACGCTACTCGACGCGCGCCAAGGTGCAGCGGCTGCCGATCGAGGCGATCAGCCAGGCCTCCGCCACCCAGCGCTCAGGCCGCGCCGGCCGCACGAGCGACGGCATCGCGATCCGCCTCTACTCGCAGGACGACTTCGAGAAGCGCCCCGCGTTCACCGAGCCCGAGATCCTGCGCACGAACCTCGCCGCGGTCATCCTGCAGATGATCTCGCTCGGCCTCGGCCAGATCGAGAGCTTCCCGTTCCTCACCAAGCCCGACCCGCGGGGCGTGAAAGACGGCCTCGATCTGCTCACCGAGCTGGGGGCCCTGCAAGGGCGGGGCGCAGAGCTGCGCCTGACCCGCATCGGCCGCGAGCTCTCCCGCCTGCCGATCGACCCGCGCTTCGCGCGCATGGTGCTCGAGAGCCGGCGGCACGGCACCACGCGCGAGGTGATGGCCATCGTCGCGGGCCTCACGATCCAGGACCCGCGCGAGCGCCCCGTCGAGCGCCGGGGCACCGCCGACCAGCTGCACGCGCGCTTCGTCGACCCGACGAGCGACTTCCTCACCCTGCTCAACCTCTGGAACCACCTCGAAGAGAAGCAGCGCGAGCTCAGCTCGAGTGCCTTCAGGCGGCTCTGCAAGGCCGAGTTCCTGAACTACCTGCGCGTGCGCGAATGGCAGGACGTCTACCGCCAGCTGCGCCGGATGTCGAAAGAGCTGCACCTGACCGTGGGCGAGCCCGCGGTGAACCCCGACGGCATCCACAAGTCCCTGCTCGCCGGGCTGCTCAGCCACCTCGGCCTGCGCGACCTGCAGAAGAAGGACTACGCGGGCGCCCGCGGCACGCGCTTCGTCGTCTTCCCCGGCTCGGCCCTCGCCAAGAAGCAGCCCGCAGCTCTGATGAGCGCCGAGCTCGTCGAGACGAGCCGCCTGTTCGCGCGCGTCAACGCCGCGATCGACCCCGCGTGGGCCGAGCCGATCGCGGGCGATGCGCTGCTCAAGCGCCAGTACTCCGAGCCCCACTGGGAGAAGAACCAGGGCGCCGCCGTCGCCTACGAGCGCGTCACGCTCTACGGCGTGCCGATCATCGAGCGCCGCCGGGTGCAGTTCGCGCGCATCGACGAGGCATACGCCCGCACGCTCTTCTTGCGCCACGGGCTCGTCGACGGCGATTGGCCCACCGCGCGCAAGGGGCAGCTGTTCGAGTTCGACCGCAAGAACCGCGCGCTCGTGACGCGCATCGCGCAGCTCGAGGAGAAGACGCGCCGCCGCGACATCACGGGCGGCGAGGAGGCGGTGTTCGCGTTCTACGACGAGCGCGTGCCGCGCGACGTCGTCGACACGCGCAGCTTCGAGCGCTGGTGGCGTGAGGCACGCGCGAAGGACCCCGAGTTCCTGACGATGACCGAGCGGATGCTTCTCGGCGACGACTCCCCCGACGAGCTCGTCGACCAGACCGCGTTCCCGAGCATCTGGCGGCAGGGCGACCAGCGCTTCCAGCTCTCCTACCGCTTCGAGCCGGGAGCGGAGGACGACGGCGTGACGGTCACCGTTCCGCTGCCGCTGCTCGCCCGCCTCGCCCCCGCCGGCTTCGACTGGCAGGTGCCCGGGCTGCGCGCCGAGCTCGTCACGGCGATGATCCGCTCGCTGCCCAAGGCGCTGCGGCGCTCGGTCGTGCCCGCCGCAGACTGGGCGGCGAAGATCGTCGCCGAGGTGCCCGCCGAGCCCGACGGCCGCCCCTTCGCCGACGTCGTGGCGGCGGCGATCAAGAAGCTCACCTACGCCCCGGTGGACCCCGGCGACTTCGACCTCGAGCGCATTCCGGCGCATCTGCGGCCGACGTTCGCCGTGATCGACCAGCGGGGCAAGCGGCTCGGCCGCTCGAAGGACCTCGCGGCGCTGCAGCACCGCTTCGAAAGCAAGGCGCGCGATTCGGTCGCGGCCGTCGCGACGGCCCGGGTGCCCGACGCGCTCGAGCGCGCCAGCGTTCCCGAGTGGGACATGAAAGAGCTCCCCCGTCAGGTCGACACGACGGTCGGCGGGCTGCAGAACACGGTGCGCGGCTACCCGGCTCTCGTCGACGAGCGCGGCACCGTCGCGCTGCGCATCCTCGCGACCCCGGCCGAGCAGGCCAGGCAGCACCCCCGCGGGGTGCGGCGGCTGCTGCTCGCCGAGATCCCGTCGCCCGCGTCGTACGTGCAAGAACATCTGACGGCCCCCGAGAAGCTCGCGCTCGCGACCGCCCCCTACGCGTCGACGCCCGCGCTGTTCGCCGACTGCCTCGCCGCGGTCATCGACGAGGTGCTCGAGAACGACGCGTCGCAGGGCATGGTGTTCACGCGCACCGACTACGAGCGGGTGCGCGATCAGGCATCCCAGCTCGTCGTCGACGCGATGTTCGACACCGTCAAGCAGGTGGCCGCGACGCTCACGGCCGCGCGCGCGGCCGAGAAGGCGCTCGCCTCGACCAGCAGCCTCGCCCTGCTCGCCCCGCTCGCCGACGCGAAGCAGCAGCTCGCGAACCTCGTCTACCCCGGCTTCATCTCGGCGACGGGGCGCGCGCAGCTGCGCCACCTGCCGCGCTACCTGAACGGCATCGCGTGGCGTATCGAGAGGCTGCCCGACAACCCGGGCCGCGACCGCGTGTGGCTCACCGAGGTGCAGAACGCGACCGCGAGATACACGGATGCCGGGGGCACGCTTCCCCTGCAGCCGGGTGCCCGCCCCAGCATCCGGCACGCCCGCTGGATGCTCGAGGAGCTGCGCATCAGCCTGTTCGCCCAGCCGCTCGGCACCGCAGAGAGCGTCTCGGTGCAGCGCATCGCCAAGGTGCTGGCCGAGTAGCCGCGGGCGCTCGGCGTAACACGCGGCATACCGTAACGCCCATGTAACGGGCCAATTGGCTTAGGACCGCGCGCGTCACCTAACCTGACTGCGTGAGCGACCTTCAGCCAGACACCGCCCCGTCGCCCTCTCGCCGCCGCGACAACGCCCGCGCCGAGGTCGACGAGCCCCTCCGCGCCGATGTGCGCACGCTCGGCGGCCTGCTCGGCCGCGTGCTGAACGCGAGCGCCCCCGGCCTGCTCGAGGACGTCGAACGGCTCCGGGCCCTCACCATCGCCGCCTACGAGAACGACGATCAGGAGCGCTTCGAAGAGGCCGAGGCGCTGGTCGCGAGCTTCACGCCCGAGCGCGCAGAGCAGGTCGCCCGGGCGTTCACCGCCTACTTCCACCTCGTGAACCTCGCCGAAGAGCAGCACCGCATCCGCCGCCTGCGCGAGCGCGACGTCCCCGGCCGCGCCGAGACCCGCACCGACACCTTCGCCGGCGCGATCACCCAGCTCACGAGCGAGGTCGGCGAAGAGGAGACCGCGCGCCGTGTGGCCGAGCTCCGCTTCCACCCCGTGCTCACCGCCCACCCGACCGAGGCCCGCCGCCCCGCGATCTCGGGCGCCATCCGCCGCATCGCCGAACTGCTCGCCGAGCGCGACGACCCGCGCCTCGGCTATGCGAGCGGTCTCGAGAACGAGCGCCGGCTGCTCGAAGAGATCGACACCCTGTGGCGCACCAGCCCGCTGCGCGCGCAGAAGCCGACCCCGGTCGACGAGGTCCGCACGGCGATGAACGTGTTCGACACCTCGCTCTTCCAGGTCGTCCCGCGCGTGTACCGCGCGCTCGACGACTGGCTGCTCGGCCCGGATGCCGGTCGCGCGCCGGCCCGCGCGAAGGCCTTCGTGCGCTACGGCTCGTGGATCGGCGCCGACCGCGACGGCAACCCCTTCGTGACCGCCAAGGTGACCCGGCAGGCCGCCCAGATCGCCAGCGAGCACGTGCTGCTCGGCTACGAGCGCGCTGCATCGCGCATCGGCCGCACCCTGACGCTGTCTGCGGAGGACACGCCGCCCTCGGCCGCCCTCTCCGAGCTGTGGATCCGGCAGCGCGCCCTCGCCGGCTTCGCCGCCGACGATCTCGAGCAGCGCTCGCACACCGAGCCGCACCGCCGCGCGCTGCTCTTCGTCACCCGCCGCATCGTGGCGACCCGCACCCGCGACGCCGACCTCGCCTACGAAAGCCCCGACGAGCTGCTCGCCGAGCTGCGCATCATCCAGTCCTCGCTGCGCGAGGGCGGCGCCGAGCGCGCCGCGTCCGGCGAGCTGCAGCACCTCATCTGGCAGGTCGAGTCGTTCGGCTTCCACCTCGCCGACCTCGAGGTGCGACAGCACTCGAAGGTGCACCGCCAGGTTCTCGAAGAGCTGCGCTCGGGCGCCACGCCCCGCTCGGAGCTCGCCGACGAGGTGCTCGAGGTCTTCCACACGATCTCGGCCCTGCAGAAACGGTTCGGCGTCGACGCCGCCCGTCGCTACATCGTGTCGTTCACGCAGTCCGCTGAGGACCTCGCGAACGTCTACGAGCTCGCGAAGCGCGCCCTCGGCTCGGCCGAGGCGGCGCCCGTGCTCGACGTCATCCCGCTCTTCGAGACCTTCGCGGACCTCAACAACTCGACCGACATCCTCGACGGGCTCATCGAGCTCGAGCCGGTCAAGGCGCGGCTCGCCGCGACCGGCCGCCGCCTCGAGGTCATGCTCGGCTACTCCGACTCGTCGAAGGACGTCGGCCCCGTCTCCGCCACCCTGGCGCTCTACGACGCGCAGAGCCGCATCGCCCAGTGGGCCCGGCGCAACGACATCGA
>NZ_JBLRDT010000009.1:0-29027 GCF_057512245.1 Gryllotalpicola sp. CP2-P1 | reverse complement strand
ACGCTCGCCGCCACCGCCGTCGACGCGATCGGCCTCGACCTCGTGCGCGGGGCGATCCCGGGTTCCGCGGGAGCCGAGCTGTTCGACTGCACGAAGGACGCGCTGAAGACCAAGACCCTCGTCGGCGGCGTCATCGACGGCCACAACATCTGGCGCGGCGACCTCGCGGCGGCCTTCGCGAAGCTCGGCCTGCTGCGCGAGCTGAGCCCGCGCGTCGCGGTCTCGACGTCGACCTCGCTGCTGCACGTTCCCCACGACGTCGACGACGAGCCGCAGCTCGACGGGCGACTCGCGTCGTGGCTCGCCTTCGCCGATCAGAAGGTCGGGCAGGTGGCGACCCTCGCGAAGGGACTCGTCGAGGGGGCGTCCGCCATCGACGGTGCGCTGGCACAGGCATCCGCCGCCCTCTCCGATCGCTTCACCGCGCCGGGCGTGCGCGTGCCCGCCGTGCGCGACCGCCTTGCGGCGCTGACGCCGGCCGACTTCGCCCGCGCGCCCTACGAGGAGAGGTTCGCGGCGCAGCAGACGGCTCTCGGGCTGCCGGAGCTGCCGACGACCACGATCGGCTCGTTCCCGCAGACCGGCGAGATCCGCAGGGCGCGCGCCGCGCTCGCCAAGGGCGAGCTCGACGAGGCGGGCTACACGAGCGCCATGCGCGCCGAGATCAGCCGCGTCGTGTCGCTGCAGGAGGAGCTGGGCCTCGACGTGCTCGTGCACGGCGAACCCGAGCGCAACGACATGGTGCAGTACTTCGCGGAATCGCTCGACGGGTTCGCCGTCACGGTCAACGGCTGGGTGCAGTCCTACGGAAGCCGGTGCACGCGCCCGTCGATCCTCTGGGGCGACGTCTCGCGCCCGGCGCCCATGACCGTCGAGTGGTCGCGCTACGCCCAGAGCCTGACCTCCAAGCCGATGAAGGGCATGCTGACGGGGCCGGTCACGATCCTCGCCTGGTCGTTCGTCCGCGATGACCAGCCGCTGGCCGACACCGCGAACCAGGTCGCCCTCGCCCTGCGCGACGAGATCGCGGACCTCGAGCAGGCGGGCATCCGCATCGTGCAGGTCGACGAGCCCGCGCTGCGCGAGCTGCTGCCGCTCAAGCGCGCCGCGCAGCCCGCCTACCTCGACTGGTCGGTGTCGTCGTTCCGCCTCGCAACCGGCGGCGCGCACACCGCAACGCAGATCCACACGCACCTGTGCTACTCGGAGTTCGGCGTCGTGATCGACGCGATCCGGGCGCTCGACGCCGATGTGACCTCGATCGAGGCGGCGCGCAGCCGCATGGAGGTCGTGCACGACATCCGGCGCTCCGGCTTCGATCACGGGGTGGGTCCCGGGGTCTACGACATCCACTCGCCGCGGGTTCCGAGCGTCGCGGAGCTGACCGAGCTGCTGCGCACGGCGGCCGCCGCCGTGACCGGCGAGCACCAGCTGTGGGTGAACCCCGATTGCGGCCTCAAGACCCGCGGATATGACGAGACCGTTACGAGCTTGCGGAACATGGTTCAAGCCACTCGCGCCGTTCGGGAGCGTGCTGACAAGATCGCGGTGTGACTGACGCCGCGCCTGCCGACACCGACCTTCGAGAGCTCGCCGCCGCGTACGGGGTCCGCACCGACTACGACGACTGGCAGGGGCGCCACGTCGACGTCTCGGCTGGCACGCTGCGCGCGATCCTGACCGCGCTCGGCGCCGACCTCGCCGACGTGCGCGCGGCTCTCGAGTCCAGGCGGCTGGCGCCGTGGCGGCGGATGCTTCCGCCGGCCGTCGTCGTGAAGGAAGGCGACACCGCGCAGATCGCCGTGCACGTTCCGCATGGCGCGGGCGTCGAGGTGTGGGTCGAGCTCGAAGGCCGCGGCGGGCGGCGCGAGCTGCGCCAGCTCGACAACTGGAACGCCCCGCAGCTGATCGACGGGCAGCAGGTCGGCGAGGCGAGCTTCGAGCTTCCCGCCGATCTGCCGCTCGGCTACCACGCGCTGCGGGCGGCGTCGGGTGACCGCACCGCCGAGGCGAGACTTGCGGTCGCGCCGGCGCGCCTCGAGTTGCCCGGCCACCTCGCTGCATCGCCGGGCTGGGGGCTTGCGACGCAGCTCTACAGCGTGCACTCGGCGGGCTCGTGGGCGACCGGCGATCTGACCGACCTCACCGACCTCAGCGTGTGGGCCGCGACCGAGCACGGCGCCGACTTCGTGCTCGTGAACCCGCTGCACGCGGTCGCGCCCACCGAGCCGATGGCGCCGTCCCCGTATCTGCCGGTGACTCGTCTGTTCACGAATCCCCTCTACCTGCGCCCCGAGCGCGTCCCCGAGTGGCTCGGGCTCAAGCGGGGCGTGCGCAAGCAGCTCGAGGAGCAACGCGCCCAGCTCGCGAAGACGACGAAGAAGTCCGACACGGTCGAGCGCGACGCGGGCTGGCGTCTCAAGCGCGCCGCGCTCGAGGCCGTGCACGCGGTGGAGCGGACCCCGGGCCGTGACGCCTCGTACCGCTGGTTCGTGCGGCAGGGCGGGCGCAGCCTCGAAGACTACGCCCGCTGGTGCACCATCGCCGAGCGGCACGGAGGCGACTGGCGGCAGTGGCCCGCCGAGCTGCAGGACCCCGACGGGCAGGCCGTCGCCGACTTCGCCGCCGAGCACGAGTGGCGGGTCGACTTCCACCGCTGGCTGCAGTGGCTCGTCGGCGAGCAGCTGGATGGGGCGCAGGCGACCACGCGCCGCCACGGCATGGCGCTCGGCGTCATGCACGACCTCGCCGTGGGCGTCGACCCGGGGGGAGTCGATGCCTGGCGCCTGCAGAGCGTGTATGCCCGGGGGATGTCCGTCGGGGCGCCGCCGGATGCCTACAGCCAGACCGGCCAGAGTTGGTCGCAGCCGCCCTGGCGACCCGACGCGCTCGCCGAAGCCGGCTACGAGCCGTTCCGCGAGATCGTCGCCGGGGTGCTGGCCCACTCGGGCGGCGTGCGCATCGACCACGTCGCCGGCCTGTTCCGGCTGTGGTGGGTGCCCGAGGGGCGGCCCGCGACGGAGGGCACCTATGTGCACTACGACCACGAGGCGCTCGTCGGCATCCTGTGCCTCGAGGCCCACCGCGCGGGCGCGGTCGTCGTCGGCGAGGATGTCGGCGTCGTGGAGCAGTCGGCCAGGGACTACCTGGCGAGCCGCGGCGTGCTCGGCACCTCGATCCTGTGGTTCGAGCGCGACTACTTCGGCGACGGGCGGCCGCTCGCCCCCGAGCGCTGGCGCGAGCTCTGCCTCGGCTCGGTGACGACGCACGACCTGCCGCCGTCGCTCAGCTATCTCGCCGGCGACCACGTGCTGCTGCGCGAGAGGCTCGGGCTCCTCACCCGCTCGGTCGATGACGAGCTCGCCGAGAGCCGTGCCGAGCGCGAGCTGTGGCTCGAGACGCTGCGGGGCCGTGGGCTGCTGGCCTCGCAGGAATCCGGCACGCCGAACGAAGACGACGTGGTGCTCGCGCTGCACGAGTTCCTGGCGCAGACCCCGGCGCGCCTGCGCTGCCTCTCGCTGGCGGATGCCGTCGGCGACCGGCGCACGCAGAATCAGCCCGGCTCGGTCGACGAGTACCCCAACTGGCGCGTGCCGCTGACGGATGCCTCCGGCAAGCCCGTGCCGCTCGAGAAGGTGTTCACGTCCCCGCGTGCCGCGGCGCTGATCGCTGCGCTCGCCGGCCGCTGACCTTCGTCGAGCAGATGCGCGATCCGCTCCCTGCTGCGTCGCCCGACCGCTGAGTCGGCGAACCACGACAGCGCGAAGATTATGGCCATCAGCGCGAGCATCGTCCACCACATCCGATGCGTCTGAAGGGTGAAGTCTGATCCAATCTGCGAGCCGGCGCCGAGCCCGGTCAGGGTGCCTGCGACGGCGACTCCGAGCGATGTCCCCACCTGGCGTGCCGTCGAGGTCACGCCCGCGGCGGAGCCGGATTGCGACGGGGGCATCCCCGACACCGCCGTCGTCGTGATCGGCGCGTTGAGCAGCCCCTGGCCGATGCCGTAGACCAGGAAGACGGAAAGGATGAGGAGCATCGGGGTCGCGGGCGACAGGCGGGTCAGCATGATCGCGGCGAGGCCGAGCGCGCTCGAGCTGAGCATGAGAGGCAGCCGCGTGCCCCGCGTTCCGACCAGCCTGCCGGAGATGTTCGAGCAGACGATCTGGGCGATCGCCATCGGCAGCGTGTGCAGCCCGGCCTCGAACGCACTCAGGTGTCTGACCTCCTGAAGGTAGAGCGTGATCAGGAAGAGGAAGGCGCCGTTCGAGGCGTAGCCGGCGAGCGCGGTCAGCACCGCAGACGAGAACGGGATGCTGTGGAAGAACCGCAGGTCGATGAGTGGCTCGGCGCGACGGCGCTCCCAGACGATGAAGCCCGTGATCGCGACGACGAACAGCAGGAAGAGGGCGACCGTGACCGGGCTGGTCCAGCCCAGCTGAGGACCCTCGATGAGCCCGGCGATGAGGCCACCGAGCATGACGGCGACAAGCACCTGGCCGAGGGGATCGAGTCGGCGCCGCCGACCGGAGCGCGACTCCGGAACGAACAGGAAGGTCAAGACGATCGCCGCGACTCCGATCGGGATGTTTATCCAGAAGATCCCGCGCCACCCCACCGAGTCGGTGAGCGCACCACCCACCAACGGCCCGATCGCCATGGAGACGCCGACGACCGCGGACCAGACGCCGACGGCGCGGGCGCGTCGAGCGGGATCCGTGAAGGTGGCCGTGATGATCGACATCGCGACGGGGTTCAGCATGGAGCCGCCAAGCGCCTGCATGATGCGGAAGGCGATCAGCCAGCCGACGCCGGGCGCGACGCTGCAGAGCAACGAGCCCGCCGTGAAGATCGCGAGACCGAGCTGGAAAGTGCTGCGGCGCCCGATGCGATCGGCCGTCGAGCCCGACAGGATCAGGAAGCTGGCGAGCACCAGGGTGTATGCGTCGATGGTCCATTGCAGCCCGGCCACCGAAGACCCGAAGTCTCGGCGGATCGAGGGCAAGGCAACATTCACCGCCATCGAGTCCATCGACACGACGAGCAGGCTCATGCAGCAGATGCCGAGGATCAGGTAGCTGTGCCGATAGCGGGCGCCAGGCGCGGTCTCACTCATGAGTGCCTCCGGCCCTCAGTGAGTGAGGAAGACGTCCTGGAACCGCTTCACCGCGGCGATGGTCGCGGCCTTCTCATCAGCAGTGGGTGCAGCGGGGTCCGCGGCAACCGGCAGGGATCCGAACTTCATGAGGCTGGCCATCAGCAGGAGGCGCGCCTTGATCGACGTCAGGTTCGAGCCCGCGATGGTGAAGGGAGTCTCGTCGGCGAATCCTTCGGGCGTGCCGCGCCCGACCCGCGCAACAGGGATGCCGCTGAAGACGGCACGTTGCAGCAGAGCCTCAGAGGCCTTGGAAGGGAGGCGCCCGTAGGGCACGAGACCCTCGATCACGATGCCGGCCAGACGACCGAGCCCCAGCTTCTGGTCGATCACGGCCTGCACGATGGGCAGCTCATCGGGGCCGGTTCCGTACTCCTCGTCGAAGTAGCCGCCCTCTTTCACGATCGAGACCGACGGAATGGCATCCTCGGTGATCCTCCCGTCCGCGTCCTTGATCGCGACGGTCACGAGCTCGAGCCCGGCCGTCGTCCGCGTGACGGCCTGCACCTCTGACGGCAGCCGCGTGGTGTTCAGCTCGGAGAGGTACGTGTGCTTGTAAGCCGGCAGGTAGGTGAGCGAGATCGCCCCGGTGTGGCTCGTCTGGCCCAGGATGCCGCCGTGGCCGCCCGTCGCGCGGTAGTTGCCCGGGCGCGCGTCGCTCTTGTACACCTCTCGGGCGGCGAAGTACTGCTGCTCTTCGATCACGACGACGCCACAGCGGTTCCGGCCCTCGGCGTCCGCCCACGCGCGCGACTGGATGAACGCGACGGAGTCGACGATGTTCTTCGGCCCGTCGTTGCTGATCATGCCCTGCGGGCGCTGCGCGGCGTTGCCGCAGATCGGCACGGTCGTGTCGATGAGCAGGCTGAACCAGTAGGCGGTCTCCTCGATCTGCGGGCTGCCCTGCGTCCAGATGAGGCCGTCGTACTCGCCGCTCGACGCGATCGCCTGTGCGTCGTTCGTGATCTTCGCGAGCGCCGGGCGCGGGGGCACCGTCGACAGGTGAGCGGGCTTGTAGCCGTTGAAGTGGATGCCGCGCTGCTCGGGCGCGACGTCTCCCGTCCCGACGTCGGTGCGCTCCTGTGCGGGCAGGCCCTTGGTGTAGCCGGCCGGCGGGGCCACGCGATAGAAGTCGACGTCGGCGCGTGAGGAGATCGGGCTCGCTGTCCCGTCGTCGCCGATACCGAGCCGGTCGATCTCCTCGAAGCTGCGGGAGCCGTCAGGGAAGAAACCCTGCCGCGCCGCGGCGGCAGGGCCGAGGGCGACTGCCATCTCCTCCTCCCACGGCGACCCGTCCGCCTGCACCGCCATGTACGGCAGCGGATAGAGGCCGTCTGCGGGGTCGAGTGTGATCGCGTACACAGCGCGATCGGCTTCGGTCATCGGGCTCTCGCGGAAGACGCCGTCGGGTCCGATGTACCCATCGGGGGCGCCGTAGAGCTCCGCGGCATCCTTCTCCAACGGGTGGGCGGAGAACTGCTCGACATAGACCGTGGCCGGCGCCGCCAGCCGCTGCGCACGGAGCGCGTCGAACTTGAGTGGAACCCCTGTCTCGTCCGTCAGGAGAGGGAGACCGTGTCGTGCCCGAGCCTTGTTGGACGTGACCAGAGGCGGCGTGTTCTGGATGGTCGCCGTCGGGCCGCTCAGATGGGCGATCCTGACGCGCTTCGATTCGGTCACGGAGTGCTCCCTTGCGTGTCTCGTTGGAGTGGACGAGGACCACGCTGGTTGCAGCCGGTTTCATCGGAATCTCTTCTCGATTGCCCGGCCGTAACTTGTGTCAGAGCCGTTGACGGTTACATGTTCGCGGCGGGCGCCGTCAATTGGCGTTCGCGTTCGCAATCGCCTGGCGCAGGCGGTAGGCGCGCACCTTGTCTCGGTTCTGACAGCGCGGACTGCAGAATCGCCGGGTGCCGCTGCGGGTGTCGTCGAAGAAGACGCGGTCGCAGCGAACCGCCGCGCATCGTGAGATGTACTGTGTCGCGCCCGACGAGACCCATGAGGCGAGCGCCGCGCCGCAGCCCACCTGCCAGCCCTCGACGGCGCTCGCGCTGTGGTCCTGATAGTGCAGGGACCAGGGCGGCGTGCTCGAGAGGTGCAACTGCGCCGGGAACTCGGCAAGAAGAGCATTGATCTTCGGCACGGCGGTCGGCAGATCGTCATCTGCGAGGTCGAGCAGCAGCTCGTGGAGGCGGCCGGCGAGGCCGAGCAGTCGCTCCGCTTCGTCTTCTGTGAACGGGACCTGCTTGCGATAGAAGTGCTCGCACACCGCGTTGGCGGTGGACACCGTCTCAGCCGGGTCGGCGGGCGGGGTGAAGCGCACGCCGTTGGAGTAGCCCGGCGCGAGCAGGTTCGTCAGAGCGATCGCCGCCATCACGAGCTGATCGCGATGCGAGCCGCTCGGCCGCGTCATCATCCCCTTGAGCACCATGCCGCAACGATAGCGGCCGCGCGGCCGATGTAACCGTCTAAGGTCCGCACACAAGTTACGGACGGGCAACCGAGAAGAGATTCGGGCGAAACGGCGCGCGGAGACGGTAGTAGACATCGACCCGCCTACCCCCGGAGGCCGCAATGACCATCGCACCGCCAGCCCCCTCGCGCAGCGGGAGGGCAGAACTCACGATCGACGGCGTCTCGCGCGAGTTCCCCTCGAACTCAGGCGCCGCAGCGACGATCGCCCTCGACAATGCCTCTTTCACCGTGAGGCCGGGGGAGTTCCTGTCGATCATCGGCCCCAGCGGCTGCGGCAAGAGCACCCTGTTCAACATCATCGCGGGGCTCGACCTGCCGAGTTCGGGCAAGGTCGAGATCAACGGCGAGACGATCATCGGCCAGCAGGGCCACGTCGGGTATCTGCTGCAGAAGGACCTTCTGCTGCCGTGGCGCAGCATCCTCAACAACGTCATCATCGGGATGGAGATCTCGGGCGTCCCGAAGAGGAAGGCGCGCGAGATCGCTCTGCCGTTCCTCGAGGCCTACGGGCTCGGGGACTTCGCCGACCATCGCCCCGACCAGCTCTCCGGAGGCATGCGCCAGCGCGCCGCTCTGCTGCGCACCGTGCTCTTCAATCGCGACGTCATCCTGCTCGACGAGCCGTTCGGCAAGCTCGACGCGCAGACGCGGGCCACCATGCAGGAGTGGCTGCTCGACCTGTGGGACGACTTCCAGAAGACGGTGGTGTTCGTCACCCACGACATCGATGAAGCCGTCTACCTCTCCGACCGCGTCATCGTCATGTCGCCTCGCCCAGGGCGCATCGTCGCGGACATCCCGATCGCACTCGAGCGCCCGCGGAAGCCGGCTGTCGTGACCAGCGATGAATTCATCGCCTACAAGACCCGCATTCTCACGCTGCTGCACGGCATCGAGTCCACCGAACCCCAGGAGGCCTGAACATGACTGCAATCGTGTCGCCACCCCGCGTCGGAGCGATGGACTCCCTCGCGGACCTGCCGAAGCGGACTGCGCGCCGCCGCCGAGGTGAGCTGTTCCCCGCCGAGCCGGCGAACTGGAAGATCGCCGTGACGGTGGTCGCCATCGTCGTCGGCATCGTGCTCGCGTGGGAACTGCTCGCTGACGTCGGCGTCGTCAATGTCTTCTTCTGGTCGAAGCCCAGCATGATCTGGCGGTCGTTCATGACGAACATCACGAAGGGCTCGATGATCGCGGACATCCGCTTCACCTTCACGTCGACGATCCTCGGCTTCGTCATCGGCGTTCTGGGCGGCGCCATGGTCGGCCTCTCATTCTGGTGGTCGCGCTTCTACGCGCGGGTCGCCGAGCCGCTGCTCATCGCTCTCGAGGCGATGCCGAAGCTCGCGCTCGCGCCGATGATCGTGCTCGCGCTGGGGATCGGCCTGTCCTCGAAGGTCGCGATGGCTACCGCGATCGTCATCATCATCCAGATCCTGAACGCGCACACCGCCGTCAGGCACGTCGACCGCGACGAGCAGACGCTGCTCTACTCGCTGGGCGCGAGTCGTTGGCAGGTGTTCGCCAAGGTGGTCGTCCCCGCCACGCTGCCGCACATCATCGCGAGCTTCCGCGTTGCGATCGGCCTTGCACTCACGGGCGCGATCGTCGGCGAGTACGTGGGATCGCAGAACGGCCTCGGAAAGATGATCCAGCTGGCCGCGTCGACCTTCGACATCTCGCTCATCTGGGTCGGCGTGTTCACGCTCGCCGTCATGGCGTTCCTGCTCTATGTCGTCGTCGGCGTCATCGAGCGGGTGCTCATCCGGCTGATCCGGGGCTGATCCGCGCCCTCACTCGACAGACAGCAACGCACCGCAGACAGCAACGCACCGAATTCTTACGAGGAGACTCCTGTGAAGAAACAGCTTTTCGCCATCGCCGGCGTGCTCGCCGCAATGGCCGTCGCGCTTTCCGGATGCTCCGGATCGGCGTCGGCGACGTCGTCCGGCGGCACCACCAAGATGGTCATCGCCGAGCCCGTGCACGGCATCGGCTACCTGCCTCTCTACGCCGCCATCGACCAGGGCTACTTCTCGAAGGAGGGCCTGGACGTGCAGACGACGACATTGACCGGCGGCGCGCACGTGAACGCGGTGCTCAGCAACAACGCGTGGGGGTTCATCGGCGGCATCGAGTCGGCTGCCATCGCGAACGCGAAGGGCGCGCAGCTCGAGGCTGTCGCCGGAGTCGTCGACCGCGCCAACGTGTACTGGGTGGCGCGCAAGGGAGTCTCGATCGACCCGGACGACATCGCGGGCTCCCTCAAGGGCCTGCGGATCGCGGCGAGCCGCCACGGCGGCTCCGTCGAGATCGACACCCTCTATGAGCTGAAGCAGCTGGGACTGGACCCGAGCAAGGACGTCAAGATCATCAACAACGACGTCAGCGGATCCGAGCTCTCGCTGCTCAAGTCCGGCCAGGCCGACATCGCGGCGACCAGCGAACCCGTGCTGGGCCAGGGCGTCTCACAGGGCGTGTGGGGCGAGCCGTTCGTCAGCCTGCCCGAGGCGCTGGGCAAGTTCGCCTACTCCGACATCGTCACTTCGAAGGCCAACGTCAAGAAGGACCCGGAGGCCGTGAGGAAGTTCGTCAAGGCGCTCTCCGAAGGCATGGACTACGTCATCTCGAACCACGACGGCGCCGAGAAGATCGCAGAGAAGGAGTTTCCGAACATGCAGCCAGCGGTCATCACGTCGACGCTCGACCGCACGTACAAGGACAAGTTCTGGGACGGCGTCGACATCACGGATGCCGCGCTGAAGGTGGACCTCACCGTCGCACGAGAGGCCGGCCTGCTCGAGGACAGCTCGAACCCCGCGACGGCGAAGAACATCCTCGATCTCTCGTTCATCCCCAAGTCCAAGTGAAAGCGAGCCCACCGATGTCCGACATCCCCTTCCGCTACGACCCGGCCCACACGGCCCTCGTCGTCGTCGACGTTCAGAACGACTTCTGCAGCCCTGACGGCTCTCTCGGCAAGATCGGCAACGACGTCTCGGCCGCGGTCGCCATGGTGCCGCGCCTGCAGAAGCTCATCGACGCCGCCCGCGCGGCCCGGATTCCGGTGATCTTCATCCAGACCCTGCACGATGAGACCAACGACAGCCCGCAGTGGCTCAACCGCCATGGCGAGCCGGGCAAGAAGCGATCGAGCATCACGTGCCGCACCGGATCATGGGGCGCAGAGTTCTATGAGGTGGCGCCGCGGCCGGGCGAGATCGTGGTGAACAAGTACCGCTACTCCGCCTTCGCCGGCACAAACCTGCAGATCGTCCTCAAGACGCTCGGCGTCGAATCGCTGCTGTTCACCGGGGTCGCCACCGAGGTCTGCGTCGAGTCCAGCCTGCGAGACGGTCTCTTCGCCGAGTACTACGTCTCGCTCGTCGAGGACTGCGCCGCCAGCTACGACGCGGACGCGCACGCGGCCTCCGTGCGCGGCGTCGAGCGCAACTTCGGCACGGTGATCACGAGCGGGTACCTCGAGACCCTGTGGGCCTCGCAGGCGAATCTCGCCGAAGCGGCGGCCTGAGCGCAGCCGGCACTGGGCAAACGCGGCCCCGCGGATGATCTCCGCGGGGCCGCTTGTCGTGGCGCGGCGGCCGCGCGCCCGATAGCTTCAGAGCCACGATGAACCCCCAGCTGCTGATCGTCCTGGTGCTGCTCGCCGCGGCCATCGCGATGTTCGCGCTCGGGCGCCCCCGCATGGACGTGGTCGCGGTGCTGATGATCGTCGCGCTGCCGCTGACCGGCGTGCTGACCGTGCCCGAGACGCTGTCGGGCTTCGCCGACCCGAACGTCGTGCTGATCGGCGCACTGTTCGTGGTGGGCGAGGCGCTCTCGCGCACGGGCGTGACCTATCGGCTCGGCGACTGGCTGTCGCGCACGGCGGGAACGAGCAGCGCGCGCCTGATCGTGCTGCTGATGGTGTGCGTCGCGCTGCTCGGCGCCGTCATGAGCTCGACGGGAGTCGTCGCGATCTTCATTCCCGTCGTGCTGAGCATCGCCAAGCGACTCGGCGTCTCGCCCCGGCAGCTCATGATGCCGCTCAGCTTCGCGGCGCTCATCAGCGGCATGCTCACCCTGATCGCAACAGCGCCGAACCTCGTCGTCGACGCCGAGCTGCGCCGTCTCGGCCACGATGGGTTCGGGTTCTTCACGATCACGCCGTTCGGCCTCGCCGTGCTCGTGCTCGGCATCGGGTACATGCTGCTCGCGCGCCGCTTCCTCGCCGGCGACGACGACGGCGCCGTGCTCGCCACCGATCGCTCGACCTTCCCTGCGCTCATCGAGAAGTACGGACTCGCCGAGCGCGAGCGTCGGCTGAAGGTCGGGCGACGCTCGCCGCTCGTCGGGCTCCCGCTCGACGACCGCACCGTTCGCCGTGACTTCGGCCTGCGTGTCCTCGCGGTGGAGCGCGGCCGCTGGGGCCAGAAGACGCTGACGCTGGGCACGGACCCCGGCGGGTTCCGGATCCGCGCCGGCGACGTGCTGCTCGCCGACCTCGCCGGGCACGCGGGCGGCGCAGGATCTGCCGCAGGCCGGCTCGGCGTCGCCGAGCTGCCCCTGGGCGAGGGATTCTTCGTCGAGACATACCGAGAGCTGGGGCTCGCCGAGATCATCCTGCCGCCGAGCTCGGCCGCGCTCGGCCGCACGGTCGCCGAGCTGCGCATGCACGACGACCACGAGGTCGACGTCATCGGCATCCGCCACGGCAACGATCTCGTCTCGCGCGCGGTGTCTCACGAGCGACTCCGCCTGGGCGACACGCTGCTCGTCGTCGGCAGCTGGGACGCGATCCGCCGACTCGGCGCCCCGGGCGGCGACTTCATCGCCCTCGAGCTTCCCGTCGAGGCCGAAGAGCGCGTGGCCGCCGCGAGCCGAGCTCCGCTGGCCCTGCTCTCGGTGGCGCTCATGATCGCGCTCATGGTGACCGGGCTCGTGCCGAACTTCGTCGCCGCACTGATCGCGTGCCTGCTGCTCGGGCTGTTCCGTTGCATCGATCTCGGGGCCGCCTACCGTGCGATCCACTGGCCGACGCTGCTGCTGATCGTCGGCATGCTGCCGTTCGCCGTCGCGCTCGAGAAGACCGGGGGCATCGACCTCGCGGCCTCGGCGCTCGTCAGCTGGCTCGGCGGGGCCGCGCCCGCACTCATCCTGGCCGGCCTGTTCGCGGTCACCGCGCTCATCGGCATGTTCGTGAGCAACACGGCGACCGCCGTGCTCATGGCGCCGATCGCGATCAGCATCGCCGGCCAGCTCGGGGCGTCGCCGCTGCCCTTCGCGATGGTGGTCGCGCTGGCGGCATCCGCAGCGTTCGTCACACCCGTGTCGTCGCCCGTCAACACGCTCGTCCTCGACCCGGGTCGCTACCGCTTCGGCGACTTCGTGAAAGTGGGCGCGCCGTTCGCCGTGATCGTCGGGCTGGTCGCGGTGTTCCTGGTTCCGGTGATCCTGCCGATCCACCCGTGAGCCGTCAGAGCAGGTCCGGGTCGAGGTTCAGCGTCGTGCCCGAGTAGAGGTACTGCTGATCGCCGAACACCTGCAGGTTCTTGTTGAGCCAGATCAGGTCGGTGACCGAGATGCCGAAGCGCTGTGCGACGACGGAGGTGATGTCGCCGTCCGCGACGAGGTAGCTGCGCGGCGCGCCCGTCGCCGTCTTCGCCGTGACCGTTCCGGCCGCAAAGCTGCGCGTTCCGTGGTCGACCGGGTGCACGTTCGACTGCCGCACAGGAATCGACCAGTGCACCGTGTTGACGGCGAGCACCTTGTTGGGGCCGAGCTCGACGGGCACCCCGTCCGTCGACGTCGTCGACGAGTACGTCACGAGCGTGGTCAGATACGCAGGCTGACCGATCGAGCCCAGGGATGCCGTCGCCGACGTCCCCGCCCCCGTGGTCGGCCCACCGAGCCGATGGTCGCCCACACCGTGCCAGGTGAGGCCGTCGCCGACGCGCGGCGGAATGTCGATCAGCGTGACCGAGACGGGAACGGGCACGGTCGAGGTGAAGCCCGAGTAGCGCAGCGAGTAGGTGTTGTCGCCGTTCGCGACCGCCTGGTAGTGGAAGTGGATGCTGCCCTTCGGCGAGGCGACGTCGCCCTGGGCGACGACCGTGCCGGCCGGCACCGCGGTGAGCGTCGGCTGTGGCTCCGGGGTCGCGACGGGCTCTGCCGTGGCGAGGTGCGACTCGGCGGGATTCGGTGCCTCGCTCGGGGTCGCGGGGTCGGCTGCCGGGCTCGGTGAATCGGGACTCGGCGCCTCAGCGGTCGGGGAATCGCTTGTCGTGAACGAGTGGTCGGCGGCCTGCGAGCTCGAACCCTTCAGCAGCGAGCACCCGCCCAGCGCCGCAGCGAGTGCGATCGCGATGCCGGCCGCCGTGAGCCCCCGTATCTTCACACGAGAGATCCTTGCACGACGGCAACTATCTCTCTGTCACCCGAATGGGGCCCAGCCGGCCCGGAGGGGCCGGCTCGGCGCATGGCCGCCCGATACCCCGGGTATCCGCCCCGTATGACTCTTCCTCCGCAGCAGCAAGACGTTCCGGGCACCGAGGGCGCGCTCGCGCCGCAGGCCGATCACGGCGAGCAGAGCTATCGCGGCTCGGGCAGACTCACCGGCAAGCGTGCCGTGATCACCGGCGCCGACAGCGGCATCGGCAAAGCCGTCGCGATCGCGTTCGCGCGCGAGGGCGCTGACGTCGTCATCTCCTACCTCAACGAGGACGACGACGCGCATGACACCGAGAAGTGGGTGACGGATGCCGGGCGCAAGGCTGTGCTCGTCGCGGGGGACCTCGCCGACCCGGCGCACTGCCGAAAGGTGATCGACACCGCCGTCACAGAGCTCGGCGGCATCGACATCCTGGTCAGCAACGCCGCCTTCCAGATGACGCACGAGACGCTCGAAGAGATCCCCGACGAGGAGTGGGACCGCACGCTGGCGACCAACCTCAGCGCGTACTTCCACCTCGTGAAGGCGGCCGTGCCGCACATGAAGCCGGGATCGAGCATCATCGGCACGTCCTCCGTGAACTCGGACATGCCGTCGCCGACGCTGCTGCCGTACGCCATGACGAAGGCGGGCATCGCGAACATGACGGCCTCGCTCGCGCAGCTGCTCGGAGAGAAGGGCATCCGCGCCAACAGCGTGGCGCCCGGCCCGATCTGGACCCCGCTCATTCCCTCCACCATGCCTGCAGAGAAGGTCGAGCAGTTCGGCGCAGACACGCCGCTCGGCCGCCCGGGGCAGCCGGCGGAGCTCGCGCCGGTCTATGTGCTGCTCGCCTCTGACGAGGGCAGCTACATCTCGGGGGCGCGCGTCGCCGTGACCGGCGGGCGCCCGATCCTGTAGCCGCCCGCACCCCGCTGTTCACCCCGGGTTGGGGTGCGGTTCACGGGCGGGCGAGAGGTTCGGGGAATGAGCAAAATCCCCACTGCGCGCCGTCGCGCGCGCCTCTTCGCCGCGCTCGGCGCCACCGCCGCTCTCGCCTGCACCGGCGCTGTCGCAGCCCAGGCCGGCGGCTGGGTCAGCGCCCCGACGCACGACTTCAGTGCGGCATCCGATTCATTCACAACGACACACGGTCGCACGCTGAGCGGCAACATCCTGCGCAACGATCGCGGCGCCACCGCCGTCGTGCGCAGCACGGGCCCCGCGAACGGCACTGCGACGGTGAACCCCGACGGCTCGTTCAGCTACACGCCGAAGGCCGGGTTCACCGGGACCGACACGTTCACGTACACGACGACGGATGCCGTGCAGCTCTACCGCGACACGACGGCGAAGGGCGCCCCGCTGCCGCCGCTCGGCACGGTCGCCGGCCCGAACGGCACCACGACCACCCTGTCGGGGGAGGGCTACGGCTCTTCGCTCGCCCCGGTGCCCGGGCGCGACGGCTGGTTCTACGGCCTCACCGACCGCGGCCCGAACGCCGACGACCCCCTGGGCAACAAGTCCGAGCCGCTGCCCGACTTCACGCCGCAGATCGGCGAGTTCAAGCTGGTGGGCGGCAAGGCGGAGCTGCAGAAGACCATCACGCTGAAGGGGCCGAAGAGTGTCACGGGCCCGGCGGGCGTGAAGGGCCAGCCGTACAGCGGCCGGCCGCCGCAGCCGGACACCAAGGAGACCATCGACGACGTCGCGGAGAGCAGCGGGACGACCGGCGTTCCCGTCGCGCCGGACCCCGACGGCTACGACTCGGAAGGGCTCGTCGCGCTGCCCGACGGCACCTTCTGGGTCTCCGACGAGTACGGCCCCTATGTCACCCACTTCGACGCGAACGGCTACGAGATCGGCCGCCTCACGCCCTACAAGAGCAGCCCGAACAACGCGTTCCACAAGGTCGTCGGCTACCTGCCGGCCGAGCTCGCCTACCGCTCGAACAACAAGGGCATGGAGGGGCTGACCGTCACGCCAGACGGCTCGACGCTCGTCGGTGCGATGCAGGCCGCGCTGCAGCTGCCCGACCTCGGCAGCACGAAAGCCTCCAAGGTGGCGGCGACCCGCATCGTCACGATCGACCTGCGCACGTACCGGACCCACCAGTACCTCTATCTGCTCGACGACCCCGACGACACAGGCGATGCCGTCAGCGAGATCACCGCCCTGTCGAACACGAAGTTCCTCGTCGACGAGCGCGACGGCAACGTCGAGCCGTTCGCCAACAAGGATCTGTACGAGATCGACCTGAACGGCGCAACGGACGTCAGCGGGCTGACCGTCGACGGGAAGTCGCCGGAGGCGCTCGTCGGCAAGTCGGGCACGAACGCGGCCCTCGCGACGCTCACCGCGGCCGGCATCCACGTTGCGCAGAAGCAGCCGTACGTCGAGCTCGGCGAGCTGGTGAGCCAGCTCGACCCCACGGGCAGGCTGTTCGGCCACGACAAGGTCGAGGGCGTCGCGACGACGGATGCCGGAAAGACGCTGTACCTCTCGAACGACGACGATTTCGGCATCGACTACATCGGGGACAACGGCGACGACGACCCGCAGCCCGACGCCGACGGCACCTGGGGCGTCCACCAGAAGGTCCTGCCGGCCACCGGTGCCGAGGACGACGGCGAGATCCTCAAGGTCGACACGACGAAGCTGCCCGCGGTGCTCAAGACCGTGACGGTGACGGTGCACGTCCGCTGATCGGGGTCACGCCCCGACGACGGCGA
This sequence comes from Gryllotalpicola sp. CP2-P1, assembly GCF_057512245.1. Taxonomy (NCBI): domain Bacteria; kingdom Bacillati; phylum Actinomycetota; class Actinomycetes; order Micrococcales; family Microbacteriaceae; genus Gryllotalpicola; species Gryllotalpicola sp. CP2-P1. The sequence continues at coordinate 12,235 of NZ_JBLRDT010000009.1, read as the reverse complement.
TCTCGACGACCGCCCACGACAGGGCGGGAAGCGTGGCGCGCAGCTCACCGCCCTCGTCGATCGCGACACCCTCGAGCCGCGTGAGCCCGACGGCGTCCTGCGTGCTCTCGGTGTTGGCGGTGAAGCGATCGCCGCCGTCGGGGATGGTGAGCACCTCGGCGCGCGTCACCTGCGTCGCGTCGAGCCCGCGCAGCGAGACCGTCACGTCGGCCGACTCGTCGAGCCCGCGGTTCGCGAGGAAGACGGCGACGCGGCCGCGTTCCTCGTCGTAGGTCGAGCTCACGTCGACGACCGGTGCGTCGCCGTACTCGCTCGACTCGAAGCGGTCGCTCGTCGCCGCCGTGCGCAGGATCTCGCCACGGGCGAGTTCCGCCATGCGGGCGAAGGGCCAGAAGATGCTCTGGCGCCACGCGGGGCCACCCTCTTCGCTGCGGATGGGCGCGATCACATTGACGAGCTGCGCCTGGTTCGCGATCGTGACGCGGTCGCCGTGGCGCAGCAGCGAGTTGAGGAAGCTGCCGACGACGACGGCATCCGTGACGTTGTACGTGTCCTCGATGAGGCGAGGGTGCTCGCGCCAGATGCCGCGCTGCTCGACGATGTGCGGCTGGTCCTCGGTGTCGAGGCCCGTCTGGTACCACACGTTCCACTCGTCGAACGAGAGGTTCACCTGCTTCGTCGACTTGCGCTTCGCCTTCACCGCGTCGACCGTCGAGATGACCTGCTCGATGAAGCGGTCCATGTCGTTCGACGAGGCGAGGAACGACGCGTAGTCGCCCTCGTGCTCCTGGTAGTAGGCGTGCAGCGACACGTAGTCGACCTCGTCGTAGGCGTGCGAGAGCACCGTGTGCTCCCACTCGCCGAAGGTCGGCATCTTGCGCCCGGACGAGCCGACGGCGACGAGCTCGATCGACGGGTCGACGAGGCGCATCGCCTTGCCGGCCTCCTGCGCGAGTCGGCCGTACTCGTCCGCGGTCTTGTGCCCGATCTGCCACGGGCCGTCGAGCTCGTTGCCGAGGTTCCACACCTTGATGCCGAAGGGCTCCGGCGCTCCGTTCTTGATGCGCAGGTCGGACCAGTAGGTGCCCCCCGGGTGGTTCGCGTACTCGACGATCGCGCGCGCCTCCTCGACGCCACGCGTGCCGAGGTTGATCGCCTCCATGATCTCGACCCCGGCCTTCTTCGCCCAGCCCGCGAACTCGTGCAGGCCGAACGCGTTGGTCTCGACCGTGTGCCATGCGCCGTCGAGCCTGCGCGGGCGCTGCTCGACCGGCCCGATGCCGTCTTCCCAGTGATAGCCCGAGACGAAGTTGCCGCCCGGGTAGCGCACGATCGAGACGCCGAGCTCGCGCGTCAGCTCGAGCACATCCTGGCGATAGCCGTTCTCGTCGGCGCTCGGGTGGCCGGGCTCGAAGATGCCGGTGTAGACGCAGCGCCCCATGTGCTCGACGAACGAGCCGAAGAGGCGGCGGGGGACGGGGCCAACGGTGAAGTCGCGGTCGACGATGATGCGCGCTGAAGTCATGTCGAGATCATTACATCGTTGTAAACGTGGTGGCAAGCCCTGCGGTCGGCGCGGCGCCGGGGCCGCCTACAGGCGGCGGGCCACGCTGTCGCGGTGGACGATCTCGTGAGCGATCACGATGTCGGAGGCCGGTGCGTCGGCGTCGGCGATCCGCCGCGCGAGAGCGCTCAGCGCGGCATCCGCGATCGCGCGCTTGTCGAAGCGCACGGTCGTCAAGGCGGGGATCGCGAACGACGCCTCGTCGATGTCGTCGAAGCCGACCACCGAGATCTCGTCGGGCACCCGGATGCCGCGCCCGGCGAGCACGTGCAGCACCCCGAGCGCCATCGAGTCGGTGAAGCAGAACACGGCGTCGGGCAGGGCGCGGCCGTCGCGCTCGCATGTGTCGAGCAGTGCTGTGAGCTCGGATGCTGCTGCCGCGGGCGTCCACGCCGTGGGAACCAGGTTGAGCTCCGGCTCTTCCGCCAGCCCGGCCGCGCTCAGCGCGGCGCTGTAGCCCCGCTGGCGCAGCAGGCTCGTCGCCGAGCGGAACCGGCCGCCGGACCCGCCGACGATCGCGATGCGCCGATGCCCGGTTGCGATGAGGTGCTCGGTCATCTGTCGCGCGGCGAGCTCGCTGTCGACGTGCACCTGGTCGATGCCGTCGGGCTCGACCTCGCCGATGACGACGATCGGCGGAAGCTCGGACTCGTCGTGGTCGGCCACGACGCTCATCGACAGCAGCGTGGGGTTCAGGACCAGGCCGTCGACCAGGTGGGTGCGCGCCCGTGAGACCAGCTCGACCTCACGGCGCGGGTCGTTCCCGCTCTGCTCGAGCTGGATCGCCCAGCCGCGCTCGTGGGCGAGCTCGACGAAGTGCCGGGCGAGCTCTGCCGAATACGCCGTGCTCAGGTCGGGAAGGGCGAGCGCGATGTTCCCGGAGCGCCCGTTGCGCAGACCGCGGGCCGACATGTTGGGCACGTAGTCGAGCTGGGCGAGGGCGGATTCCACCCGCTCGCGCGTCTCGGCACGCACCGGAACGACGCCGTTGATCACGTTCGAGACGGTCTTCGGCGACACTCCGGCCAGCTTGGCCACGTCTCTCACGGTTGCGCGCATCGTGGGCAGAGCATATCGAGACTCTGGGTCTTGCAATGGGATTCCAACGATGTAATGCTCAGGCCCAGTGCCCACGAGATCGGGGCACGACGCCACATGACGAGGAGGTCAAGATGGCGAAAGCATCGGGACTCTCGCGGCGGGGATTCCTCGCAGCGGGTCTCGCCGGGCTGGCGGTGCCGGCCCTGTCCGCGTGTGCCGGGCCCGTGTCTGCAGGGCTCGCGGGCTCGCAGCTGAACCCGAAGACGCTGGTCTACTGGAACCTGTTCGGCGGCGGCGACGGCAGCCGCATGCAGGCGATGGAGGCCGGCTACCAGAAGACACACGGCGGGTCGAGCTCACTCCAGTCCACGACGTTCGCGTGGGGGAATCCCTACTACTCGAAGGTGACCCTCTCGACCGTCGGGCACAAGCCGCCCGACGTCGCGGTCTCGCACCTCACTCGGGCGAAGCCGCTGTGGGAGGGCGGCATCCTCGACCCCATCACCGACGACGACCTCGCGTCGGTCGGCCTCAGCCCCGACGACTTCAGCCAGGCGCCATGGCAGGCGCAGAAGACGAACGGGCACAACATCGCGATCCCGCTCGACACGCATCCGCTCGTCATGTTCTACAACCTCGACGTGCTGGGCAAGGCCGGGCTGCTCGGCGACGACAAGCAGATCGTGCCGCTCGACTCCATGGAGAAGTTCGAGGCCGCGCTCGCCTCGATCAGCAAGGTGACCAAGGGCCCGGCGATCACAGTCGCGAACGTCGCGGGCGAGACGGCGACGCCATGGCGCGTGTTCACGACGCTCTACAACCAGCACGCGGATGCCACGCCCTTCCTCTCCGACAACGGGTCGAAGCTCACGGTGAACTGGGACATCTTCGAGGACGTCACCTCGCGCATCCAGAGCTGGGTCAAGAAGGGGTGGCTGAACAGCGGCCTCGACTACGGCACCGCGCAGTCGTACATGTTTACCGGCAAGGCGGGCATGTACCTCGAGGGCGAGTGGGAGATCACGACGGCCCAGCTCGTCAAGGGGCTCAAGTTCGACATGGCGCCGATTCCGACGCTGTACGACAAGCCCGCGGCTCAGGCCGACTCGCACACCTTCATCCTTCCGAAGAAGGACCGCTCGCCCGAGCAGCGCAAGCAGGCGATGGGCTTCATCAAGTCGATGCTCGACCAGAGCATGACGTGGGCGCAGGGCGGCCACGTTCCCGCGTACCTGCCGGTCGCCGACAGTGCCGCGTACAAGAAGCTCGAGCCGCAGGCGCACTACGCCTCGGCCGCCGAGCACGCCGTCTACGACGACCCCGCCTGGTACGGCGGCTCCGGCTCGACGTTCGAAGGCATCGTCGGCGCCGAGCTGGGCCTCGTGCAGCAGCGCGCGGCCACGCCCGCCCAGGCTCGGCAGTCCATCGAGAGCCAGTTGAAGATCTACCTCAACACCCCCAGCCCCCTCTGACGCTTCGCATCACCCACGGAGGTACAACGACGTGACCACCGCACAAGCACCGGCCGCCGCGCTCATCAAACCGCGCTCGGCCCGGACCGCATCCGCACAGCCCCGTTCCATCTCGCCGCTTCGCCGCGGCGACGGACGCAGCGGGTGGCTGTTCCTGGCGCCCTTCGGCGTCTTCTACCTGGTGTTCCTGATCGGCCCGACGATCTACATGATCGTCGCGAGCTTCTTCAACACCTCGATGGTCCACACCGATCTGGGCTCGTTCGCCGGCTTCGCGAACTACGCCGAGATGCTGACGCGCCCCGACTTCTGGAGCGCGATGTGGCACACCCTGCAGTTCACGATCTACACCACGCCGCCGCTCGTCATCTTCGCGTTCGTCTTCGCGGTGCTGACGAACCGCGTGCGGCACGGGCAGTGGTTCTTCCGGCTCGCGTTCTTCCTGCCGTTCATCCTGCCGAGCGCGACGATCTCGCTCATCTGGGTGTTCGTGTTCACACCGGCCACGGGGCTGTGGGCCTACATGCAGCAGCTGCTCGGCATGACCCCCGGCAACGGCATCCTCGCGAACCCGAACACCGCCATGATCGGCATCGCGATCGCCACCGTCTGGTGGACGCTCGGCTTCAACTTCGTGCTCTATCTCGCCGGTCTGCAGGACATCCCGCGCGAGCTGTACGAGGCGGCCGCCGTCGACGGCGCGTCCAACTGGTCGCAGATCCGCTTCATCACGCTGCCGCTGCTCAGCCGCACGACGACCCTCGTGATCCTGCTGCAGATCATCGCGAGCCTGAAGATCTTCGACCAGGTGTACCTGATGACGAGCGGTGGCCCCGGAATCTCGACGCAGGTGGCGCTCGGGCTCGTCACGGGCACCGCCTTCACCGACAACCGCGTGGGTGCGGCATCCGCCGCCTCTGTGCTGCTCTTCATCGTCATCGTCGCTGTCGCCGTCATCCGGCAGCTGTTCGACCGCTCGGCAGCCCGAAGGGAGGCGTGAGATGACCACGACCGCAGTCCGCCCCGGCAAGCGCCGGTCCTATGTCTCCGGTGCCGCCCCCGCCGCGAACGGCGCGCGCATCGGTACGAGCGGGAAGACCTTCCAGGTCGTCTCGATCATCGTGCTGGTCGTGTTCGCGATCATCTGGCTGATCCCGAGCCTGTTCGCGCTCAAGACCTCGCTCACCGACAACGGGGTCGCGGCGCTCGGCGCGCAGGCGATCCTCACGCACTGGAACCCCACGCTGCACTCGTTCGCGTCGTTCTTCCAAGCCGGCGACATCTGGAACTGGTACCTCGCGAGCGGCATCACGTCCGTCATCACGGCGTTCCTCACCGTGCTCTTCGCGTCGATGGCGGCCTTCGCCCTGTCGCGGCTGCGCTTCCGGGGCCGCAACGTGACGTTCCTGCTCGTGATCCTCGGCATCATGATCCCCACACAGGTGCTGATCGTGCCGATCTTCCAGATGCTCAACTGGATGTCGCTGCTGAACACCTACTGGTCGGTGATCTTCCCGCAGGTGCCGGCCGTGATCGCGGTGTTCATCTTCAAGCAGTTCTTCGACGGCATCCCGGCCGAGATGGAGGAAGCGGCGCGCATCGACGGCGCCAACCGCTGGCAGGTGTACTGGTCGCTGATCGTGCCGCTGTCGCGGCCCGTCATCGCGGCGGTGTCGATCCTGACCTTCGTCGGGGTGTGGAACAACCTGCTGCTGCCGCTGTTCGTGCTGTCGAACCCGAACCTGATGACCATTCCGGTCGGGCTCGCGACGGTGCAGTCGAGCTTCGGGCAGCGCTACGCCGACATCCAGGCCGGCGCGATCCTCGCCGCACTGCCGCTGATCATCCTGTACCTGATCTTCCAGCGGCAGATCGTCGAGGGCGTCACGGGCAGCGGGCTGAAGGGGTAGGCATCCGGGTCACTCGCGCCACTCGTCGCTCGTGAGGTGCGAGCCAGCCTGCGGTCCCATCTGCAGCATGCCGCCGTCGACGGCCCATGAGGCGCCGGTGACGTAGCTCGCCTTGGGCGACGCGAGGAACGCGACGACGTCGGCGACCTCGCGGGGGTGACCGGGGCGGCCGAGGGGGATGCCAGGGCGGTGGGTGCGATACGCATCCTCCGCCTCGGCGTCGTTCATGGGCGTCGTGATCTCGCCGGGGGCGACGGCGTTCGCGGTGATGCCGTACTGCCCGAGTTCGAGCGCCAGGGTCTTGATGAGGCCGCCGAGGCCGTGCTTCGCAGCGTCGTAGGCGGCCGAGCCGACGCGCGGCTCGTGCTCGTGCACGCTCGTGATCGCGATGATGCGGCCGCTGCGCCGCGCCACCATGTGCTTCGCCGCGCGCTGGATGCAGACGAACGCCCCGCCGAGGTCGGCGGTGAGGGTCTTCTGCCAGGTGTCCCAGTCGGTGTCGAAGAAGCGCGGCCCGCCGTTGATGCCGGCATTGTTGACGAAGACATCGAGACGGCCGCCGAGCTCCTCGACGAGCCGGTCGACCACGTCGCCGCACGCGGGCACGTCGGTGGTGTCCAGCCGGGCCACGACGGCGCTCTGGCCGCGCTCGCGCACGAGGCGCGCGGTCTCGTTCGCCCCGTCCTCATCGCTGTGCCAGGTGATGCCGACGTCGAAGCCGTCCTCGGCGAGGGCGACGGCGCTTTCGCGCCCGATACCCGAGTCTGAGCCGGTGACGATGGCGGTGCGGGTTCCTGAGTCAGTCATACCCGCAAGGATTCCCGGCCGGCGCCGCCGCCATTCAGATCTCGATCAGCACCTTCCCGACCGCACCGCCGTCGACGGCGTCGTGCGCGGCGGCGGTCTCGGCGAGGGGGAAGCGGTGCAGGGGCAGACCGTGTTCCTCGCCCACCTGCAGCGCGCCGGCAGCGACCGCGGCACTCACGTCGGCGACCGCCGCCTCGAGCAGCTCGGCGCCGAGCGTGTAGAGCAGCAGGCCCTGATAGCGCAGGCCGAGCGAGAACGTGGGCCGGATGTCGAGCACCAGCCGGTCGCCGCCATTGTTGGCGTAGAACGCGATCGTCGCGCCCGTGCGCGCCACCTTCTGGTCGAGCTCGTTGTTCACAGCCGGCGCGACCTCGACGATCAGGTCGACGCCGTCGGGTGCGGCGGCGAGGATGCCGGCCGCGGCATCCTCGTGCTTGTAATTGACGACGTGATGCGCCCCGGCCGCGCGTGCGAGCTGCGCCTTCTCGTCGCTGCTCACGGTGGCGATGACGGATGCCCCGGCCCAGCGCGCCAGCTGGATGGCGGCGTTTCCGACAGCACCCGCGCCGCCCTGCACGAGGACGTGCAGCCCGGCGAGCGACCCGGGGGAGAGGCGCGCGACGGGGCCAGAGGTCAGCGCACGATGTGCCGTGATCGCCGGGACGCCGAGCGCGGCGCCGAGCTCGAAGCTCGCCGTCTGCGGCAGCAGCACCGCGCGCTCTGCCGGGATCGTGAGGTACTCGGCTGAGGTGCCGTAGGGGCGGCCGTGCTGCGCGAGGTAGAGCCATACGCGGTCGCCGACGGCGAGGCCCTCAACGCCGACGCCCACCGCGTCGACCGTGCCCGCGCCGTCCTGGCCGGGCGTGATCTCGGCGAAGTCGCCGCGGCTTGCGGAGCCGACGCGGCTCTTCACATCGGTGGGGTTCACGCCCGACAGCGCCACCTTCACCCGGATCTCGCCGACACCCGGCTCGGGAACCGGTCGATCGACGAGCCTCAGAACGCTGGACGGGCCCTTCTCGGAATACACGATCGCGCGCATGCCTCGACTCTATGTCGGGGTGGGGCTTGGGCTGAGGCGCTATACCCCGGCCAGCGTGGCACGTAGCTTGGCCTCATGGACTTCGCCCCACGAACGGACCCGGCCCTGATCGAAGATCTGCGGGTGCGCCTGCGCGCGACGCGGTGGGACGCGTCGCGCACATCCGGTTGGGGCGCCGCCCCGTGGGAGCTCGGCGCCGATGTCGCGTATCTGCGTGAGCTCATGGAGTACTGGGCCGACGGCTTCGACTGGCCGGCACGCGAAGAGGAGCTGAACCGGCTGCCGCGTTCCTTCGTGGAGGTCGGCGGCACCGGCATCCACGTCATCCACTCCGTGGTCGATCGCGCCGACGGCGCCGAGCCTGCGCCCGCGCTGCTGCTCGCGCACGGCTGGCCGGACTCGTTCTGGCGCTACCTCAAGGTGATCCCGCTGCTCGCGGGGGAGTTCGACCTCGTCATTCCCGACATGCCGGGCTACGGCTACTCGGACACCCCGGCCGGCCGCGTGCTCGACTCGCGAGACGTCGCGGCGCTGTGGGCCGAGCTCATGACCCGGCTCGGCTACGAGCGGTTCTTCGTCGCCGGCGGCGACATCGGCTCGGGTGTCGTGCGGTTCTTGGCGCTGGACTTCCCCGAGCGCGTGCGCGCGATGCACAGCATGGGTGCGCTTCCGGTGCCGGGCATGGATGCCTCACAGCTCACCCCTGAGGAACAGGAGTTCTTCCGCCGCAGTCAGCAGTGGGGTTTCGCCGAAGGCGCCTACGCGGCGATGCACCGCACCAAGCCCGACACCGCGGCGGCGGGGTTGCTCGACTCGCCCACGGGTCTCGCCGCGTGGATCGTCGAGAAGCTGCGCAGCTGGAGCGCGCGCGGCCTCGAGGCCTTCACCCGGGACGAGATCCTCACCAACCTCTCGATCTACTGGTTCACCCGGACCATCGGCTCGTCGATGCGCATGTATCACGCGAACGCGCTCATCTCGCCCGAGCAGCTCGCTCGCCGTGTCGAGGTGCCCTCGGGCTTCTCGCTCTTTCCGGGAGATCTCGTCCGGCCGCCGCGCGCGTGGCTCGAGCGCACGACGAACCTGCAGTACTTCTCGCAGCTGGAGGAAGGCGGCCACTTCGCTCCCTTCGAGGTGCCAGAGCTCTATGCAGAGGAACTCCGTGCCTTCTTCCGCCCCTTCCTCGGGGAGGAATCGGCGTAGGGGCTCGCACACTGGCGTCGCCCTCGCCCTCGCCCTCGTCATCGGCAACGCGCATCACCCGTCTTCGTCGACGCCGACCCGCCTGTCGAACGGCGCCGGCTCGCCGGTGTCGGGCAGGCTCCACGGGTCGACGCGTCTCGCTGGCACCGTGAGCTCGGGGTAGGTGCGATAGCTGCGCCCTGACGGCGCGCGCCACTCGAGAACCCCGTCGAGGTACTGCCGGAGCGACCACCCGGCTTCGTGTTTGAGGTGGTGGTGGTTTCCGCACAGGTGCGCGAGCTCGCGCAATGCTGTAGGGCCGCCGCGGGCGTAGCCGGTGGTGTGATCGATCTCGGTGCGCGCGGCCGGCATGCCGCATGCGGGCGCCCGGCAGTGCTGGTCTCTGAGTTTCAGCACGCGTTTCAACTCGGCGGGTACGCGATAGGTGGTTCGGTCGAAGTCGAGGATCGCGCTCGTGATGGGGTCGGTGAGAATGCGCCGCAGGCTGGGCGCGAGGGCGACGAGCTCGCGGGCGCGCGCAGGGTCGATGGCGCCCAGGCCGGGGATGATGCCGGGTTCGTCGTCTTTGCCGGCCAGTGTGGATGCCGGAACGAGGACATCGACGGTGATGGCCGCGCGGTTCTTGACGGGGATGGCGGGGGTCTCGACGCCGTCTCTGCGGCAATTGCCGATGATGATCTGGCCGTCGAGGAGCAGTTCGATGGCGAAGTCGGCTTCGAGCTGGGCGGCCGTGCGCGCGTCGCCGGCCTCGCGAGCCTCGTGCGCGGCGTTCTCGAGCCCGGCCTTGATGCGGGCGGCATCGCTGAGCTCGATGTAGGCGTCGAGATGGGCCATGCCGTCGCGCGCGGGGGTGAGATCGATGCGGCGGCCGGCGAAGGCGCGTTCGTGCCTCTTCTTCAGTGACTCGGTCTCGAGCGTCTCGAGCACCTGCTTGGACTTCTTCCGGAAGGCCGCCACGCCGAGTCGGGCAGCCCACGGCAGCAGCACCTTCTCGGCCTCGCGCCGCTCGACGCCGAGGTGCGCGGTTTCGATGACGATCTCGTGTGCGTGAGCGCGGGAGATGTCGCCGGCCTCGAGAGCGGCGAGCGTGTCACGCAGCTCGTTGACCAGCGTCCACGCTTCCGCAAGGCGCTGCTCGGCGGTCTGGATCGAGACGCGCAGCGATGCGGCCAGCTCGGTCGCCAGGGAACGCACCTTGAGATCGTGCCGCCGGGTGACCTCGGCCAGGTCGCCGGCATCGATCGCGTCTTCGCCGGCGGACCCTTCCGCATCGAGGAGCAGCTCGCCCAGCATCCGTATCTCGGCCGCCTCGATCTTGGCGATCTGGTGGCGCCCCTCGCAGACGCGCTCGAGCTGCTCGGCCTGCCAGGAGGCGCCGAGCTCGGTCACTGGCAGCGCCGCGCCGAAGCCGAACGGGTCTTCGAATGTCATGTCGACAGTCAAGCAGGGGGCACCGACATTCATCGGGGGATACCCGAAACCTGGGGATAACCCTGCTGCATCGTCGCGAATTAGATTGTGCACAACTGAATCGCGTGCAAGTATCGAGTCATGGCCCGCACGACCGCCGCCGAGGCACTCGACCCGATGCTCTGCTTCGCCGTGTATTCGGTCGAGCGCCAGTTCGGGCAGATCTACCGCGAGCTGCTCGCCCCGTGGAAGCTCAGCTACACGCAGTACCTCGCGCTCATCGCGCTCTGGAACGACGAGACGCTCACGGTCGGCCGGCTGGGCGAGCTGCTCGGCCTCGACTCGGGCACCCTGTCGCCGCTTCTCAAGCGCCTCGAGTCGCGCGGTCTCGTCACCCGCAGCCGTGCCGCCGCAGACGAGCGCGTGGTCGAGATCACGTTGACGGATGCCGGCCGCGGCCTCAGCAGCGAGCTCGACGACATCCCCGCCTGCTTCGGCGAGCGCACCGGGCTCAGCCACGACGAATACCTGCAACTGCTTACGCTGGCGAAGACGCTGAGCGAGCGGATGCGCGACCCTTCGGCGCCGCCGAAGCCGAACCACCCACAAGGAAAGGGCAAGTAATGGACATCCTCTACACCGCTGAGGCGCTCTCGACCGGCGAGGGCCGCAACGGCCACGTCACGACGACCGACGGTCGCGTCGACCTCGACATGGCCATTCCGCAGGCGATGGGCGGCTCGGGCAACGGCGCCAACCCGGAAGAGCTCTTCGCGGCGGGCTATGCCGCGTGCTTCCACTCGGCGCTGCTCGGCGTCGCCCGCTCGCAGAAGGTGAAGCTCGAGGACGAGACCGTCGGCGCCCGGGTGCACATCGGCCCGAACGGCGAGGGCGGTTTCCAGCTCGCCGTCGAGCTCGAGGTCACGATTCCGACTCTGCCGCACGACGAGGCGCAGGCGCTCGCGGATGCCGCGCACACGGTCTGCCCGTACAGCAACGCCACCCGCGGCAACATCGACGTGACCATCACGGTCACCGACGACTGAGTCTCAGACTGCGGTTCTCTCATGAGTGGTAGATGAGCTCGAACCGTTCGCAGACCACCGGCATGTCGGGTGCGAAGCCGCGCGCAGAATGCTCGCGCCAGAAGTTCTCGTGAACGCGCCGCCAGTGGGCCAGGCTGCGGTCACCCTCACCCTCGGCGAACGCGTGGCTTTCGTCGACCTCGTTGAAGGGCACCACCGCAACGGCGACGGTCTGAACGACGGCCCGTGGCTCTGCGGCACCGTCGAGAATCACACTGAGCTCGCCCACGGCCGGTAGCGGCTCGTCCTCCGCAGCGTAGTCCCAGGCCGATGACGCCGTGCCGGTCTTCAAACCGCCGAGGACAAGCGCGAGGAGCTCGTCAGCCTGCTCGGCGGTCGCGCCGAACGACCAGGCGCCGGGTAGCGGTTCCGGCAGCGCCGGCACTTCCGCACGCGCACGGGCCCAGAACTCAGCGAGCTTCGAAACGGTCACGGCGGTTCACGCGAAGCTCTGCGTGCCGACCACTCCGAGCAGCGCGATCTTCTCGGCGGCCTCGGTGCGCGGGGGAGCGGTGAGCACCAGCAGGGCCTGCGACTGGTCTTCCGTGAACAGCACCTGGCAGTCCAGCTCGATCGGCCCGAGCTCGGGGTGCACGAGCACCTTGTGGTCTTCGAAACGGCGCGCGACCTCGTGCCTCTCCCAGAGAGACGCGAACTCGGGGCTCGCGGTCGAGAGCGCGCGCACGAGCTCGCCCGCCCGA
>NZ_JBLRDT010000089.1:0-10984 GCF_057512245.1 Gryllotalpicola sp. CP2-P1 | reverse complement strand
GCGGTCACGCGCAGTGGCAGCACGGTCACCTTCACGTGGACGAACCCGTCCCCGCAGAAGGGCGACCAGTATGTCTGGACGCTGCACGCGACGAACCCGAGCAACGAGACCGTCGACCAGCCGAAGGCGGTCGTCACGGGCACCGACCCGAGCTCGCAGGTCTGCATCGACGTGCGCATTCTGCGGGCCGGGCGCACCTCGCCCAATGCGCTGACGGAGTGCACGTCGTGAACCGGCTGCGGGTCGAATACGTCGGCGAGTGGTACGACGTGAGCGAGGACGCGCCGTTCATGATCGGCCGCGAGGCCGACCTCTCCATCGACGACAATCCGTACCTTCACCGCCACTTCCTGAGCCTGTATTCCGAGCACGGCATGTGGTGGATCGCGAACGTCGGCAACCTGCTCACGGCGACCGTCGCGGACTCCTCGGGCGCGGTGCAGGCCTGGCTCGCGCCGGGGGCGCGGCTGCCGATCGTGTTCCAGAAGCTCAACGTGATGTTCAGCGCCGGGTCGACGACGTACGACTTCATGGTGCACAGCGAGGGCAACGTCTACGAGACCTCCTCGGTGATGACGCGCGAGGCCGGGTCGACCACCGTGCTGCCCGTGACCCTGACGAGCAGTCAGAAGCTGCTCATCGTCGCGCTGGCCGAGGGCGTGCTCACCGAGCGGATCGCCGGCCGCGGCTCGATCCCCACCTCGGCGGAGGCCGCAGAGCGGCTGGGCTGGAACCTCACCAAGTTCAACCGCAAGCTCGACAACGTCTGCGACAAGCTCGACAAGCTCGGCGTCGCTGGGCTGCGGGGCGGCCCCGGGAAGCTCGCGACGGGGCGTCGCGCGCGGCTCGTCGAATATGCCGTGACGACCCACCTCGTGAGCGTCGAGGATCTGCCGCTGCTCGATGCGCCGCAGGAGTCGGACAGTGACTGAGGGGGGCCGATGAGCGGCGGAATCCTGACCCGGCTGAAGAAGCACAGGACGATCGCGTCGGTCGCGGCGCTCGCGATCGTCGCGGGCGTGCCCACGGCGTTCGCCGTGCTGCACAAGGGGTTCCCCGTCACCGACGTCAACCTGAACGCGGCCGACGTGTGGGTTACCAACGGCGCGAAGCTGCTCGGGGGCCGGCTGAATCACCAGATCGATGAGCTGGATGCCTCGGTCAACGCCACCTCCGAGGACCTCGACGTGCTGCAGAACGGCTCGGCGTACTTCCTGACGAACGCCTCCAAAGGCACCGTCCAGAAGATCGACCCGGCCTATGTCAGCCTCACCGACCAGATCACCATTCCCGACGACTCGTGGGTGGGCTACGGCGGCAACACCCTCGCCATCCTCTCGCCCAAGGGCTCGCTGTGGTCGATCGATGCGAGCAACCAGCTCGCCTTCGACGCCTCGAAGACCAAGCCGGCCGCGAAGCTCGGCAAGGACGCCGTGGCCGTGGTCGACCGCTCGGGCACGGTGTTCGCCACCTCGCCGTCGACGGACGCGCTCTACACCGTGGCCCGCCCCGGGGCGGCCGCCACCAAGACCAAGCTCGCCATCGACGGCGACCCGCAGATCACGGCCGTCGGCACCACGCCCGTCGTGCTCGACAAGGGCGGGTCGCGGCTGCGCACCCCCAGCAAGACGCTCAAGCTGCCCGACCCGGGCCTGCGCATCCAGCAGCCGAGCAGCGCGTCGTCGAACGTGGTGGTCGCGGCATCCGATCGCCTCTATCGCGTGCCGCTCGACGGCGGCGACGCGACGACGATCAAGGCGGGCGGCACGACGCCGACGGCCGTCACCTCGTCGGACGTGTCGGCGCCCGTGCAGCTCAAGGGCTGCGATTACGGCGCGTGGGCCGCGAGCGGTCGGTACGTCTATGCGTGCGAGGGGCGGCAGCCCATCGCCCAGGACATCGGCACGGCGGTGACCGGCGACGACCTCAGGTTCCGCGTCAACCACAACGTGATCGCGCTCAACAACGTGCAGAACGGGGATGCCTGGATCGTCTCGCAGCACATGAAGCTCGTGCGCAACTGGGAGACCCTCGAGCCCCAGAACACGCAGAAGAAGCAGTCGAACAAGGGCAAAGAGCAGCCCGTCATGCAGTCCTTCCAGCAGACGCTCGCCAAGCGCACGACGCAGAACCACCGCCCCGCGCCCGAAGACGACTCCTTCGGCGTGCGCGCCGGTCGCACCACGATCCTGCCGGTGCTCGACAACGACCAGGACCCCGACGGCGACGTGCTCACCGTCAAGGCGCCGATCAGCGTGCCGCCCGCCGCCGGCAGGCTCGACGTGATCGACGGCGGTCGTGCGCTGCAGTTCACCGCGGCGCCGGGGTCCTCCGGTGCGTCGTTCCGCTACACCGTCACCGACGGGCGCTCAGGCGGTGAGGCATCCGCCAACGTCCAGGTCGCGGTCCACGCGGCTGCGCAGAACGCGGCACCCAAGGCCAACCGCGCCAGCACGAGCCAGGTCGAGGTCGGGCAGTCGATCACCTACAACGTGCTGCAGGACTGGATCGACCCCGACGGCGACTCGATCTTCCTCGAGGGCGCGGCGGCCACCAGCCAGGACGACGTCTCGTTCACGCCCGACGGCGACGTGACCTTCACGAACACCTCGAACCAGGTCGGCACTAAGACGGTCGAGTTCACCGTCTCGGACGGGAAGCTCAAAGCCTCGGGCAAGCTCGAGGTCACGGTGAAGGCGAAGGGCCAGCTGCCGCAGGTGGCCGTTCCCGACTTCGCCGAGGCGACGCTCGGCCAGCCCCTGACCTTCGACCCGCTCGCGAACGACGAGTCGCCGTCGGGCGACACCCTCTCGCTCGACGACGCGAGCTCGACCGACCCGTCGCTCTCGGTGCAGGCCGACCCGCAGCAGGGCACGGTGAAGATCCTCGGCCAGGCGACCGGCACGTACTACCTGACCTACAAGCTCGGCGCGGGCACGCGGAAGGACGTCGACGGGCTGATCCGGGTCGACGTCGTCGAGCCGCAGGCGAAGAACGCCCCGCCGCTGGCCGTGGGCGACGTCGCCTACGTGCATCCCGGCCAGACGACGAGCGTGACGCCGCTCGACAACGACGTGTCGCCGTCGGGGCGCGTGCTCGCGGTGCAGCAGGTGACGGGCGGGGCGGATGCCGGCGCGCTGAACATCCAGCTGCTGGACAACACCGTCGTGAAGATCACCTCGCCCGGCGTGCTCGAGAAGCAGGTGCAGCTCGACTACACCGTCAGCGACGGGGTGAAGAGCGCCAAGGGCACCATCACCGTCGTGCCGGTGGCGCCGCTCGTGAACTACCAGCCGCCGGTCGCCGTCACCGACGCGGTCAACGTGCGCGCGGGCGACATCGCCACGGTCGACGTGCTCAAGAACGACTACTCGCCCGACGATCAGCCGTTCGCCCTCGACCCCGTGCTCAAGTCGACGGCCCACGCCGGCGGCGGCACCGCCTTCGTCAGCGGCTCGACGGTGCGCTATCAGGCGCCGGCGAAGGCGGGCGCGTACAGCGTCGCCTACACCGTCACCGACGAGCACAAGCAGACGGCGACCGCCAACGTCGTCTTCAACGTGCTGCCGGCCGGGCGCGACCAGGCGCCGCAGCCGCAGACCATCACCGGGCGCGTGTTCGCCGGCAGCACCGTGCCGATCACGGTGCCGCTCGACGGGCTCGACCCCGACGGGGACTCGGTCTTCTTCGAAGGCGTCACCGACGCGCCGAAGCAGGGGAAGGTCTCGG
This sequence comes from Gryllotalpicola sp. CP2-P1, assembly GCF_057512245.1. Lineage (NCBI taxonomy): Bacteria > Bacillati > Actinomycetota > Actinomycetes > Micrococcales > Microbacteriaceae > Gryllotalpicola > Gryllotalpicola sp. CP2-P1. Next base: position 7,255 of record NZ_JBLRDT010000089.1, on the reverse strand, counting down.
GAACGACCGCCACCGGATTCCAGTACCAGGCGGCTGAGTCGGGCTCGGGCACCGACCAGTTCCACTACCGGCTCGAGGACGCGCTCGGGAAGACGGCGACGGGGCTGATCCGCATCGCCGTCATCCCCCGGCCGACCAACCTGCAGCCGCCGACCGCGGTCAACGACAAGGTCGAGGTGCGGCCGGGGAAGACGGGCTCGGTGCAGGTGCTCGCGAACGACTCGGACCCCAACGGCTACCCCATCACGCTCCAGAAGAAGCTCGACCAGGTCGACGACCAGCTCACCGACGTGAAGGCCGACGGCTCCGCGGTGCTCTTCACCGCGCCCAAGACCGAGGGCGTCTACACGCTGCACTACACGATCAGCAACGGCCACGGCGGCCACGCGAGCGCCTACGTGCAGGTCACCGTGTCGAAGACCGCGAAGCCCCGCTACCCGACCGCGATCGACCACTACGTCGCGGCGAACGACGCGAAGAGCAAGTCCGCCGTCGTCGTCGACGCGCTGTCCGGCGCGACCAACCCCTCCGGGCCGGTCGCCGACCTCACGGTGCAGACGACCGGGGCCAACGCGAAGCTCGCGAAAGTCGGCAAGGACGGCGCCGTCACGGTGCAGACGCAGAGCAAGCGCACCGTGATCGCCTACCAGGTCACCGACCCGGCGACAAAGCTCACCGGCAAGGCGTTCCTCGTGGTGCCGCCGAAGGCGATCAAGGCCACCCCGCCGCCGAACCAGAACAAGAACGCGGTCGCGCGCAAGGTCACCGACGCCCCGCGCATCAAGCCCGGGCTCGGCGAGCAGGTGGTCGAGATGAACGGGTCGAAGACGTTCAGCTTCGGCGCGATCCTCGACGTGCCCTCCGGCCGCCCGGCGACCCTGTCGGGGGCGCCGACGACCGACCACGGCACCGTCACCGGCAGCGGCACCTCGTTCACCTTCACCCCCGCGAAGGACTATCGCGGGCCGGCATCCGTCAGCTTCAGGGTCGACGACGGCAAGGAAGACGGGCAGGCCAGCGATCGCATCACCCCGCTGACGCTTCCGATCACCGTCGGGTCGAAGGACCAGTCCGACGTGCCGCCGACCTTCACGCCGCCCAAAGTGCAGATCGAGCCCGGCGAGGACGCCAAGAAGGTCGACCTGCGGGCCGCGAGCTACCACCCCAACCAGCAGATCCTCGACAGCCTGCAGTACACCGGGCTGCAGTCCTCGAGCGTCGGCGGGGTGACGGCGACCCTCAGCGGGTCGACGCTGTCGGTGAAGGCGCCCGTCGACCAGAAGCCGAACACCACCGCCGTCTTCAAGTTCACGGTCAAGTCGGCGAACTTCTCGATTCCCGGCGAGGTCGACGTCACGGTCACGAGCTCGACGCGCCCGCTTGCGCAGCAGAAGAACCCGCCGCAGGCGAAAGAGCTGCAGCGCAGCCACTCGGTCACGCTCGACGACGCGGTGGGCACCGAGTACTGGACGAACCCGTTCCCCGACACCCCGCTGAAGATCACGGATGCCACGGTCGTCAGCTCGCCGAAGGGCGTGACGGTCGAGCACACGAACGACTCGATCACGGTCGCGGCCTCGAGCGGCGCCGACCCCGGCAAGGTCAACGTCACGTATCACGTGCAGGACGCGACGAAGGACCCGGCCAGAACCGAGCAGGTGATCGGCCAGTACGAGGTGACGATCCACGACGTGCCCGATCAGCCGCTCGCGCCGCAGAACGTCTCGGCCGACAACACGCAGGCGACCATGTCCATCAAGGCGCCGACCGACAACGGCAAGACCATCGACGGCTATCGCGTCACGTCGAACAACGGCAAGACGTGGAACTTCGGCGCCGCGGGCGACGTCACCCTCAGCGGCCTGACCAACGGCACCACCTACACCTTCACGGTCGCAGCGCACAACGCCGATGGCTGGTCCGACGAATCGGCGAGCAGCGCCGCGGTGACCCCGTACGGCACCCCCGCCGCGCCGACGAACGTGACGATCAGCGGCGACAACAACCTGCATTCCCCGTCGAACATCACCATGACGTGGTCGCGGGTCACGGACACCGGCGGCGGCAGCATCCACTACGAGTACCTGTTCGACGGCGACCACACGACCACCGCGACCTCCGCCTCGGGTGGCCCGCGCACGACCGACCCCCAGGGGAACAAGGTGGGCTACTCGTTCCACGTGCGCGCGGTCAGCGACGCGACCGGCCGCGCGTCCGAGTACGTCATGTCGAACACCGTGTACGTCACGCCGCCGCCCGCGTCGCTCGACCTGAGCAAGGGCGCCAACACCGGCTACAAGGACACCTGCCGCACGGGCAAGTGCTACTACTACCACGTCGTCGCGAAGAACTACGACCCGGGGAACTACTCGCTGCAGGTGTACTGCCAGGACAGCCTGCTGCACACCTTCTCGGTGCACGTCACCGGCACCACCTGGACGTTCGACACCGGCGAGCAGGCCTACAACGAGTACTGCGGCTTCAACCCCGCCCGGGTCACGCTGGGAAGCCTGAGCGCATCGGCGAACTTCGCCCCCTAACGAGAAAAGGACCATCATGCCCGTAAGCCAGGAACAAGCCGACTGGTTCGCCGACGCCGTGGCGCAGCTGATCGCCAATCTCGACCAGGCGATCCTCGGCAAGCACGACGTCATCAAGCTCGTCGTCACGAGCATGCTCACCGGCGGGCACGTGCTGCTCGAGGACGTGCCGGGCACGGGCAAGACGGTGCTCGCGAAGTCGCTCGCCAACAGCATCGAGGGCACGCAGTCGCGCATCCAGTTCACCCCCGACCTGCTGCCCTCCGACGTGACGGGCGTCACGATCTACGACCAGTCCACCGGCGCGTTCCAGTTCCACCCGGGCCCCGTGTTCGCGTCGGTCGTGCTCGCCGACGAGATCAACCGCGCGAGCCCGAAGACGCAGTCGGCGCTGCTCGAGGTGATGGAAGAGGGCGTCGTGACCGTCGACGGCACGCCGCACCCGGTCGGCACGCCCTTCATGGTGATCGCCACCCAGAACCCCGTCGAGCAGGCGGGCACCTATTCCCTGCCCGAGGCGCAGCTCGACCGCTTCCTCGTCAAGACGAGCCTCGGCTACCCCGACCGCCAGACGACGGTCAATCTGCTGCTGGATGCCTCCAACCGCACGCGCTCCGACGCGGTGAAGCCCATCATCCAGGCATCCGTCATCGCCTCCATGATCCAGCTCGCGGCCGAGGTGCACACCGACGCCGCGGTGATGACCTACCTGAGCGACATCGTCGACCGCACGCGTCAGGACTCCGACGCCTCGCTCGGCGTCAGCATCCGCGGTGCGCTCGCGCTCGCCCGCGCGGCGAAGGTGTGGGCGCTGGCCGACCGGCGCACCTACGTGACGCCCGACGACGTGCAGGCGCTCGCGGTGCCTGTGCTCGCGCACCGCATCATCCTCGACCCCGAGGCCGAGTTCACGGGCGTCACGACGCAGAACATCGTCGAGCGCGCCCTGGCGGCCGTCGCACCGCCGACCACGCGAGTCGCCTGACATGACCTCGACCCTCGGCGACCTCGCCAGCAGCGCGACCGGCACCCTCACCAGCCGGCTCGCCGCCCTGTCGACCCGCTCGATGCGCTACATCGAGCCGGTGACGCGCGCGGCGGCGCCCGTCGCGCGCGCCGGCAAGGCGGCAGCGAACGCGGTGCCCGTCGCCGGCCGCATCGTGATCGGGGCGGCGATCGGATGCCTGCTCGTCGGCTTCCTGCTGCACTGGTCCGAGCTGGTGTTCATCGGGGTCACCCTCACGGCGGCGCTCGCGATCGCGTGCGGGTACGCCATCGGCCGCACCACCTACGCCGTGACCGTCGAACTCAACCCCCGCCGCGTGGTCGTCGGGGGCCGCGCCCTCGGCCGCATCGCGGTGGCCAACTCGGGTCAGCGGCCGGTGCTGCCGAGCCGCATCGAGTTGCCCGTCGGCGCCGCGCACGCCGAGTTCCAGCTGCCGCGGCTTGCCCCCGGGCAGGAGCACGAGGACCTCTTCGCCGTGCCGACCCACCGCCGCGCGCTGATCCTCGCCGGCCCCGCGACCTCGGTGCGCGGCGACCAGCTCGGGCTGCTGCGCCGCACGCAGACCTGGACCGACCGCATCGAGCTGTTCGTGCACCCGCAGACCAGCAGGCTCAAGGCGTCCGCCCAGGGTCTCGTGCGCGACCTCGAGGGCCAGCCGACCAAGACCATCACCAACAGCGACCTGGCCTTTCACGCCCTGCGCCCCTACGAGCAGGGCGACTCGATGCGCAATGTGCACTGGCGCACCTCGGCGCGCACGGGCCAGCTCATGGTGCGGCAGTATCAGGAGACGCGGCGCTCGCAGATGCTGCTCGTGCTCGGCGCCGACGCGGCGCATTACGCGAGCGACGACGAGTTCGAGCTCGCCGTCTCGGTGCTCGCCTCGGTCGGCGTGCACGTGATCGGGGAAGAGAACCAGATCGTCGCGGGGTGGGACGGCGGCGCCATGCATACCGTGTCGCCGGTGTCGCTGCTCGACGACTCCTGCCGCCTCGAGCCCGTGAAGCGCGGCGCGAAGCCGCTGCGCGAGGTGGTGCGCGGTCTCGCCGCACGGCAGTCGCAGCCGAGCGTCGTGCTGCTCGTCGTCGGCTCGCAGACGCCCGCCGCCGATCTGCGCGCGGTGGCGACCCTGTTCAACCACGACACGGTGTTCACGGCCGTGCGCGCCGATGTCGCCGGCGAGGCGGTCATGCGCCGCTCGGGACCGGTCACGGTGGCGTCCGTCACCACCCTGCGTGAGCTGCCGCTCATGCTCTCGCGATTGGGAACCAGGCAGTGACCCCCGCCGTGGGCCGGCGCGCGCTCATCGAGCTCGGCACCGTCGCCGCGCTCGTGGCGCTCGCCACGCTCGGCTTCCAGCCGATGTACGGCGGCGCGGCGTTCGCGCTGCCCGCCTTCGGCGGCCTCGCCGTGGGTCTGGGCGCTCTGCTGCTGGGCCGCTGGCTGCGGCAGTCGCTCGTCACCTCGATCGCGCTCGCGATCTTCGCGTACTTCCTGCTGGGCAGCGCCCTTGCGATGCCCGCGGTCGCCACCCTCGGCGTGCTGCCGAACCTCGAGACGCTCGACGGCCTCGTGCGCGGCGCGGTGTTCGGCTGGTCCGATGCCGTGACGCTCACGATCCCGTTGCAGGCGCCGCCGTACATTCCCGTGCTGGCATATTGCGCGAGCTGGGCGGCGGCGGCCATTCCGGCGGCGATCGTGCTGTACTGGCCGGTTCGCGTCGGCTCGGGCTCGACACTGCGCCGCGCGGTCGCGGTCGCCGCCCCGCTCGCCCTGCTCGTCGCGACGATCATCCTCGGCACGCACCTCACCTTCCTCGCGGGCGTGCGCGGCATCCTGTTCACCGCGATCGCGCTCGTGTGGGTGTGCTGGCGCTCCGCGACAGATGCCGCGGCGAACGTCGCCGAGAGCACGCTGGCCACCCGCCGGAAGCTCACCGGAATCGCGACGGTCGTGCTCGGCGCCCTGCTCGCGGGGGGCCTCGTCGGCGCCGTGGTGCAGCCCGCGACGGCCGACCGAGTGGTGGCCCGCGACGAGATCGTGCCCCCGTTCGACCCGCTCGACTACCCGAGCCCGCTCGCGGCCTTCCGCAAGTACGTGAACGACGAGACGAAGACGACGCTGTTCACCGAGCAGGGCCTGGCTGCGGGCTCTTACGTGCGCCTCGCGACGATGGACAGCTGGAACGGCGTGGTCTGGGACGTCGCCCGCAATGCCGGCACGGCGACCGGCTCGGGAGCGTTCCGGCTGCTCGGCACCGACCTGCCCGCGCCCAAGCTGTTCAGCGCGGGCGCCACCTCGCACGCGCGCATCACGATCAAGGGCTACTCGGGCGTGTGGCTGCCGAACGCGAGCTACCCGACGGGCCTCACGATCGACGGGCCCGACGCGGCGAAGCTCTCGCAGAACGTGCGTGTGAACACCGAGACCGGCACCATCGCGCTGACCTCCGGCGTGGAATCCGGCCTCGGCTACGACCTCGACGTCACGGCGCTGAAGGTGCCGAACAGCAAGGCGCTCACCGCGATCCCGGCCGCGCGTGTCGACCCCGCCCCGATGGCGAGCGTGCCCGATGTGGTCGCGAGCACGGCGAAGCAGTACGCAGGGGGCGCCACCACCGCCTACCAGACCATGGTCAACCTGCAGAAGTCGCTCGTGAACCAGGGCTACCTCAGCCACGGCCGGGCGAGCGACCCGGTGCCGTCGCGGGCGGGCGAGGGCGCCGACCGCATCGAGCAGCTGTTCACCCAGGACCCGATGGTCGGCGACCAGGAGCAGTACGTCACCGCGTTCGCGCTCATGGCGCACTCGCTCGGCTACCCCGTGCGCGTCGTGCTCGGCGCCAAGGTGCCGAAGGGCGCCGGTCAGGTCGCCGTCAGGGGCAACGACGTCACCGCATGGGCCGAGGTGGCGTTCGAGGGCGTCGGTTGGGTGCCGTTCTTCCCGACGCCGACGAAGACGGATGCCCCCAAGGAGCAGACCGTCAAGCCGAAGATCATCCCGCAGCCGCAGGTGCGCCAGCCGCCGCGCGACCACCCCAAGGACGACCAGCTGCTGACGCCGGTGCAGACCAAGGACCAGAACAAGAAGAAGAGCGACCACGGCTTCCAGATCCCCGCGTGGGCCTACTGGGCGGGCGGCGGCCTGCTGCTTCTGCTCGCGATCGTCTTCCTTCCGCTGCTCATCGTCTGGCTGCTGCGCAGGCGGCGGCGCAGGAAGCGCGCCACGGGTCCTGTCGATCGGCGCGCGGCCGGTGCGTGGGCCGAGTTGACGAGCGGATTCCGCGAGCTCGGCCTCGACCGCCCAGGTCACGTCGCCACCCGCACTCAGCTCGTCTCCCATTACGAACGCGCCGGCGAGGAATCCGGCGTCGCCGTGCAGCCCGGGGTGCTCGGGCCCCTCGCCCGCCGCGTCGACCACGCGGTGTTCGCGGCCGGGCAGCTCGCCGACGACGCGGCCGACGCGCTGTGGCACGACGTCGACGCGGTGCTCGAGCACGCCCGCGAGGGCATGACGTGGCTGCGCAGGCGGCTCTCGGACTACCGGTACTCGCGCATATAGTGGGCCCGATGTCTGAGGACGGATACATCAAGCCGCCGCCCGGGCTGCTGCCGCCACCGCCCGAGCCCGAGGGGGTGCCCGCGCGCGAGCAGGTTCCCGCGGCGCCCGGCGGCCTGCCGTTCTTCACGCCGAACCCCGGTCCGAACCC